>JBMLTO010000061.1:0-14987 GCA_049239925.1 Legionella sp.
ACAAAAGGTAATTCTTTTTGGACTTCTTTATGTAATAATTTCATCTGCTGCATGGAGTCGATCTCGTAATGTATCAAAACGCTAGTTGAGCATAATCACCAGGCACATTCAATTTTTTTAGCTTATCTTTTCAATGCCTTAAGCTAACTATTCGTGTGGAACTCTCAGAACTTGTTCGCGGCACTTAGGCGGGAGAATGAATTGTCAACACGCCCTAATTTCAATTGATCAAATAGTCCTTTTTTTATTGTTCGGATATGTTGTCATTAGATTTGTTTTTACTCGCATAACGCTGTTGGTATCGTTGCTGTGCATAGCGGGCCTGTTCTTCGGTCACCAAATCAACTTCATTACCAAATAGATCAATTCTTGGACTATTTATTTTTTGACAATGCAGATAAGCTGGTGATGAGCTGTAATAATTAAGTGCTTCACGGAGTAGTTTTTTACTAAAAGTAGGTGAATCTAATCGTTGGTAAAAATCCATGATATCGTCAAAAATACCGATTTTTAGCGGTTTTAACTGATTGTATTTTTTGTAAAAGGCAGCCGGAAAATGCTCGACTAACCAATCGATAACCTTAAGTTTTTCTCGCTTCAAAATTTCATTTTGTTGATTCATTTCATACCTATCATTAGCAGTTTTTAATACAGTATCATAAGTATTTATGTCGTGCACTTTATTTGTAGGTCATAGTCATCGTTTGCGCACACCGCTGAAATAATCTTTTCACCAGTAAACCACAAATGATTTGAACGCTTAAAGGAAAAATAACTGCTGGTATGACAGCCTCTTTCTCAACTTATATTGCTACTAAACTTAGACAACAAATCATGAAAAAATTTATTTCTGATTGCTGTTATCGCGATTTGAAATAGCTGGAGTTTTTCGTAAGTTCTGTGCTATACAAACGAGTCAAAAACAGCCTGATTATACGAATCGTTCCAGAAATGCCATTCTAAAACAGTACTTTTATAGAATGCATTTACCATTAAATGTTTAATGTCATCTGATACAGATAGTGCTATTTCATCAAAAATTTGGATTGCTCTTTCTACGCTGTCGCTAAATTCTTTGCCGGAATAAGTTTCGATCCATTTTTTATAAGGATTTTGAGATGCAATATCAATGCGCTGAGCAATAGATTGTCCTACGATGTTATAAACCCAAAAACAAGGCAACATAGAAGCGATTGCAAGTTCTACTGGTGCGATACTACTCATTTGCAAAAGATAGCTGGTGTACGACAGTGTTGCCGGAGCTAGTTTCCCTGTTGCTTGGATATTAAATGTATCAAGAAAAAATCTATGCACAACTTCTTGTTCTGCTATTAAGGCACCCTCTGAAAATGATAGAAAATCTTTTACAAATTTAAGGGGAGCTCTTGAGGCTATGATCGCAAGGCTTCTTGCAAAATCCCTTAAATACAGGATATCTTGCTCTATGTAATAGGCAAATTTTTCTACATTAAGCGAACCATCTGCGAGCTTTTTATTAAAAGGGTGCTCCTTGATCGCTTGGATGATAATCTGACATTGTTCTAATGCTCTTTCTGACAGTTTCGTCATTTAATTTAGCCTCAAATTAATTGCTATAAATATTTCCATAAATGGTGAAAATGATGTACTGGGCCATGGCCTTTTCCTGGTGCTTCATCTTTGCTATGAAGTATTGCTGCATGTAGATAATCTTTAGCTTTTATACATGCATCTAAAATGGAAAAGCCTTGAGCAATAAAGCTCGCTATGCCTGCGGATAAAGTACATCCAGTACCATGAGTATTTTTTGAATTGATACGCATGGCAGATAATGTTGTTGCAATATTATCCGATAAAAAAAAATCGTTTGCGCATTCAGTCATTTCATGTCCTCCCTTTAAAAGAACAGATCCGCATCCTAAATCAAGCAACTGCTGTGCCAATGTCTCTTTGTCATCATGTCCAGATACTAAGACTTTTGCTTCTGGTAAATTAGGAGTAATGATGCTGGCAATTGGTATTAATTTTGTTTTTAATTCTTCTATAGCATCAGTTTTTAGGAGAGGATCGCCGCTTTTAGCCACCATCACTGGATCCAAAACGATTGGAATACCCTCGGCATTTTTTCTTAAGAACTCAGCCACAAGTTCTATAACTTCAGCAGAAAATAGCATGCCAATTTTTATTGCATCTGGATTTATATCGTCAAATATAGCTTCAAATTGTTCTTGAATGCATGAAAGCGGGATACCATAACAGCTGCGTACACCACAAGTATTTTGCACGGGGAGGGCAGTAAGGACGGTCATTCCATAGCATCCTGTCGCAGAAAATGTTTTAAGGTCGGCCTGAATGCCTGCGCCACCGGAACCATCAAATCCAGCAATAGATAAACATTTGTAGGTCATAACTGTTCTCCAAAGTGCGAGAAGTGATTGATTGTTATCTCTATTGGTTTACCATTTTGTTCGAATGATAAACCATGACCATCCGTGATATAGCCAACAACTTTTAAGTGATAACCAAATTTTTTCATAAATCTATATGATAGATCCTCAAATAAATTGTTATGAACCGTCATAAGCAATCCGTAGTCTTCTCCACCTTCTAATGCAATCTGTAAGGATATCGCCGGAGTTAGGTAATTTTGTAAAAGATTAATATCGATTACAGCATGCTTTGTAGAGCTTGATGCTAGCCTCTTTAAATCAATATAAAGCCCGTCAGAAATATCCATCATGCTGTTAACAGCATGCTGTTTTCCTAGCCATATCCCTTCTTTAAGTTTTGCTTCTGGACGCAAAAAACTATTGATGTACTGACTGGCTGCTATTTGTGATTGTTCTAAGCTTAAAAAACCCAAATGAGCAAAGCCTAAGTTTCCTATGATACAAATCAGATCGCCTGTCTTGGCACCGTTTCTATATTTAATGTGAGCTTCAGGGATTGTTCCGATTGCCGTTATGCTAATAAAGAGTCGGTCTCTAGAGGCTGTCGTATCGCCGCCGATCAAAGTGACCTCAACACTTTGGCACGCATCTGTTAATGAATTTAAAAATCTAGATCCATAGTCCTGCAAGTAACTTGGGATTGATATTCCACATAAAATATATAAGGGTTTGGCTCCCATGGCTGCTATATCGCTTATATTGACGTGTAGCGATTTATGAGCAAGATCCTCTGGTGTAAAATACTTTGTTCGAAAATGCACATCTTCTATAAGTAAATCTTTACTAATTACATATCTATTGCTCGTATTTGTCGATGGCAATACAGCAGCATCATCACCGATAAACTCCCCAGTTGCTTTAGATTGTAAAGCTTTAATTATTTTATCTTCTTGAATCATACAAACCTCTCATGAATGCAAAATCCGGGTTATGTAATTGATCCAAAAATTCTACTTTAAATGATCCAATCGATTGCTGTTTTTGGGAGGCTAGTTCTCCGCAAAGTGCGAAGTAATGTACAGCTAGAACAGCAGAGGTGAACGAATCTTCTAATACGGATTGGAATGCTGCTATTATTGCTGTCAGGCTACAGCCCATGCCCGTAACCATTTGCATCAGGGATGAACCAAAGGGTACCTCAATTGACTGATTTCCATCTGTGATAAAATCTATCGGACCGCTAACTATCACAATCACCTTATTCTGTAAGCTTAGGCTTTTTGCAATAGATTTAGCTTCATCTATCGTGTGATTACTTTCTACTCCATAGGTTTGGTGCGTACGACTTGCGAGTGATATGATTTCGCTACTATTACCTCTAATGAATTTTGTAAAAGGAAATATGGATTTGGAGATCTTGGTTCTGATAGTTGTGGCACCACTGCCCACTGGATCAAAGATAACCGGTTTATGATGTTTGTTGGCAATCGCAATCGCTTTTTTGGCTAGCGCTATGAAAGCATGATCAAGCGTTCCTATGTTGATATAGAGGGCTGATGCTATTTTGATTAGTTCGTTGACCTCATCTTCACACTTACTCATAATTGGTGCCGCACCAATACTGAGTAAGCTATTTGCAACAAATTCTACTGTAACAACATTTGTAAGGCATAATATAAGGGGTTTCTGACTTTTGATATGGGCTAACGCTTTTTTTATTTCATCAATCATGAGCTGCCTCCATGATAATTGTTATTAAATTTTTTGTTGTTAAAAAAGGATCTGCTGCGCGATGAAATGCACCTATAGCTGCGATTCCATCGGCGCCAGAATTTATGACTGAAAAAGTATTGCTTTCATCTATTCCGCCTATAGCTACAATAGGGTAGGGTGAAATTAAGGAAGCATTCCTAAGCCCAGCTAGGCCCCATATAGTTTCAATATTAGGTTTATTATGAGTAGGAAAAATTGCACCGACCCCTATGTAATCTATGGGTAGTGTTAATGCGTTTTCAACGTCTTTGAGCGTATTGACGCTCAACCCAATGATTTTATCTGCCCCTAAAACTGCTCTTGCTTTTCGAACATTCATATCGGATTGACCTAAATGAATTCCGAACGCGCCAAGTTTTATGCAAAGATAAGGCTCATCATTGATTATCAACGGCACATTGTATAAATCGAGAAGATGCTTTAATGAACTGCCAAAATGCAATAAATCTTCATTTGGCAAGGATTTTTCTCTAAGCTGTACGCATGTGATGCCAGCCTTGAGACAACGCTCTATGAATTCGAGATAAGGGGCTGTAGGCGCACTACCCTTATTAGTTACTAATGTCAGTTGCCAAAATTTTTCTTTCATAATCTTCCTTATGATTTTCTACAAAAGAAGACATGAAAGCATAGAGAGCCCAGAATGAAAGCCAAACAGAGGGGATTCAAATGCTTCACACTTCCTCCGCAGGTATTACCCAGAGCAGGTTTTAAGGGTATTTCTCAGCCTTCAAAGCAAATCTATTTTGCCCCGAAAGCACCCCTGGTGAATCAAATTTCTAATAATATCATACTTAGACGGTGTTATTCGTCAAGCTAAAAACTTAACTTTAGCCATTTTTCCCAGGAATGTCCCCCCAAGGTGCGTGCTAAGCACGCTTTTCAGGACGAACGGACCTGGGAAAAATGAATTGATGGTTTGCAATAGCTCCCATCTTCCGGTGCGCCATGAAAGTTCCTCCGCTAGGAGCTTTGATAGTATGCTCATGCCTTTCGTGGGAGAGGGCATAAGATATGGTGGCACTACGATAAAAGCATAGAAGCAATTGCACTTCATGAGAAAAATTATATTCAACGATTAACAATCGCTAAAGTTGAGAAAAGAAACCAATCATTCTAAAATTGACCGGAATCAAAATAAAAAAACAATCTGACTATTAAGTATTTAATATTGACAGGATAATTTACAGAAAATGAAAGATCTAATGCCTATTGAGCTAAAAGCTATGATAACATACTGACATTATTATCTTCTTAACGTTGAATCATGCTTGAAAGTGATCGTTTAGTCAGTATGCAAGCTGCAGGGAGTGAAGAGGCTATCGATAGGGCTATTCGACCCGTAAGTCTTGATGAATACATCGGTCAAGATGAAGTGAAAGCCCAAATGCGTATTTTTATTGATGCTGCTATCAGACGCCAAGATGCCCTCGATCATGTATTAGTTTTTGGTCCTCCAGGTTTAGGTAAAACCACTTTAGCAACTATTGTTGCTCATGAAATGGGCGTTAATTTGCGTCAAACATCTGGTCCTGTGCTAGAGAGAGCTGGTGATATTGCTGCTATATTAACAAATTTACAAGCTAATGACGTATTGTTTATTGACGAAATACATCGGCTTAGTCCTATGATTGAAGAAATTCTCTATCCAGCGATGGAGGATTATAAATTAGATATCATGATCGGCGAAGGCCCCGGTGCACGCTCAATCAAATTAGAGCTGCCTCCATTCACCTTAATTGGTGCTACTACCCGAGCAGGTGCATTAACGTCGCCATTACGTGATCGGTTTGGAATTGTTCAACGATTAGAGTTTTATTCAGTCGAAGCGTTAACAAGCATCGTTAGCCGTTCGGCTAAACTCTTAACTGTCGTGGCAGAATTAGAGGGTTCTCGTGAAATTGCAGTTCGCTCAAGAGGAACTCCACGTATCGCAAATCGCTTATTAAGGCGTGTTCGTGATTATGCTGAAGTAAAGGGCAAAGGAATTATTACTCATGATATAGCAAGATCGGCTCTAGAAATGTTACATGTTGATGAGCATGGTTTTGATATCATGGACAGAAAACTACTATTAGCTGTTATTGAACGTTTTGCTGGTGGCCCTGTAGGTATTGATAGTATTGCTGCTGCAATTGGTGAAGAAAAAGGTACGATTGAAGATGTTCTTGAACCTTATTTAATCCAGCAAGGATTTTTAATACGTACACCAAGAGGACGAATGGCTACCCATCTAGCCTACCATCACTTTGGCCTTACTAGCAAAGAACAGGAGAGATAATCAGTGCATGAAGGCGCTACTCATTCTCATGCATTAAGGGTCTATGCTGAGGATACCGATTTTATGGGAATTGTATTTCATGCTAATTATCTAAATTTTTTTGAACGAGCTCGCACCGAAATGATGCGCGACCATGGGTTATCTTTGACTATGATGGCAGAGTATGATACACAGTTCGCCATTCGCAAAGTTCAGTTGCAATTTTATGCAGCAGCTAAGTTAGATGACATATTAAACATTACATCAACATTAACTAAAATAAAGGCTTTTAAGTTTTTATTTGAACAAAAAATTTATAATGAGGCTAAAAAATTACTTTGCTCAGCAATCATCGAAGTGGTATGTGTCAATCAATATTTAAAACCAAGGCGGTTGCCGATTCAGTTTTTTGGAGGAGATAAACGTGGTTAATCATGCTAGTGTTTTGGGTTATTTTATGCAAGCGGGTCTTGTTGTTAAGTCTGTGATGCTAATTTTACTCAGTACATCCATTGCATCTTGGACGTTGATTTTACAGCGTGCATGGTATTTTAAAAATAAAAATCAGCAATACGATGATTTTAGTAGGCGTTTTTGGGAATGCACGGATTTAAGTAAATTATATAGCCGTTTAGATAGCAATATTGATGAACGATTAGGGTTAGCAGCAATTTTTCATGCAGGCTTTCGAGAGTTTCTAAGGATACGAAAGCAGGGAAGTATTGTCTTAGAACCTATACAACGAGTGATGCAAATTAGTCACGCTAAAGAAGCTGAAGAACTTGAAAACCATTTGCCACTTTTTGCTTCAATTGGTTCTATTTCACCCTATATTGGATTATTTGGAACTGTTTGGGGTATTATGACTTCATTCCAAGCGTTAGGTCAGGCCCAACAAGCTACGATTGCAATGGTAGCACCAGGAATATCAGAAGCATTGGTTGCTACAGCACTTGGACTTTTTACTGCAATACCAGCTGTTATTGCTTATAATCGTTATTCAGCCAGGGCTACTATCTTATTGAATCGTTATGAGTTATTTCAGGAAGAATTAGTTGCACTAATTTCACAACAAATACCAACCACCCCACGAGGTTAAGCTGATGTTACGTAAAAAATCTTTGCGCGCTGGCCCCATGTCGGAAATAAATGTGGTTCCCTATATTGATGTTATGTTGGTTTTGTTAGTGATTTTTATGATCACAGCCCCAATGTTGACTCAAGGCGTTACTGTCGAACTTCCCAAAGCAACTAGCCAAACTATTAAACCTGCTGATCGTGAGCCCATTATTGTTTCAGTCAATAATCAGGGTGATTTTTTCTTAAATATACACACAAATCCGGATGAGCCTATGGCTCCCCAAGCTTTGATGGTTAGAGTTGCCGCTGAATTAGAACTAGCTAAGCAAGCGGGGCAAGTGTTAAATGTACTTGTGAAGGGTGATCAAGGGGTGGCTTATGGTAAGGTGGTTACTGCTATGAGTATGTTAAAACAGGCTGGTGCTGAACAGGTAGGGTTGTTAACTGATTCTCAAACTGAGGAGGGGGAATAGATCTATGCAAGATCGTAGTTATCATATTGCATTAGTTGTTGCTTGCTTTTTACATTTGAGTATCGCCCTTGTTTTACTCATAGAACCTTCAACATCATCAGTAGCTCAACCAATAGCTAAAAGCGATACGAGTATGGTTCAGCCAACCATTGCTCCATCAGCGGAGGTCGAACCAATTAAAGCAGTTAGCGTTGATAGCCAAGAAGTTATGGATGTAGTAAATCGTATCAAAGAACAGCGTTTGCTTGAAAAACAGGCAGAGGAAAAAAGACAACTTGCATTAAAGCGCGAAGCACAACAGGCTCAACAGCGCCGTATAGCGGAACAACAGCGGCTAGAAAAATTAAAAGCAGAAGCAGCTAAACTAGCTTTGGCTAGAAAAAAAGCGTTAGCGGAAGAACAGCGTCGACTACAAGAGCTAGCTAAAGAGAAGGAAAAGCAAGAAAAACAGCTTGCTGATATTAAAAAGCAGCAAGAGAAGGCTAAAATAGAACAAAAAAAACAAGAACAAGCTAATAAATTGGCGGAGCAAAAAAGAAAAAAAGCAGAAGAACTAGCTAAAGTAGCCAAAGCCAATGAGGAAAAAAGCAAAGCGGACGATCAACTAAAACGTAACGCAGCTATTCAACAAGCCAAAGCTGATGCAGATAAAAATGCCCAAATGGCAGGTATTGTCGATAAGTATAAATCATTGATTATTAGTGCGATTGGTCGTCAATGGATTTTACCAGAAAATGTTGATAGCAATATGTCCAGTCAATTTCGAATTCGTCTTGCACCCAACGGTGCCGTATTAGAGGTCACTTTAACTCGTTCAAGTGGAGATCCTATTCTTGACCGTTCTGCTCAGTCAGCTATCTATAAAGCTTCACCGCTTCCTGTACCAACGGATGCCGACGCTTTTAATGTTTTTCGTGATATTAGTTTAACCGTTCGTCCACAAAGTGTTAGGGGATAACATAGTGATCACTAGGCTATTGATATATTTTACATTGTTGTTTAGCAATTTGGTTTTTTCGGTAGATTTAGAATTAACCCAAGGGATTAGTTCTGCCTTACCCATTGCTATTAATTCGTTTGGTAGTACACAGCAGGCTAAAGACTTAACTGATTTGATCGAACATGATTTAAATTTCTCTGGGCAATTTAAAGTTATGCCATCATCAGCGCCATTGGATGTAGCCTCATGGCGTCAAGCGGGAGCTGATAGTGTACTATCTGGTCACGTAGTTCCTATTGGGGCAAATCGCTATGATGTTAAATTTGAGTTACTCGATGCAGCTGCCCATGGTCGACTCTTACTAACAAGAAATTTCCAGGCCACAGGACATGAGTTACGTGCTCTCGCACATCATATTAGTGATGAAGTTTATCAAAAATTAACAGGCGAACGAGGAATCTTCTCTACTCGTATTGCTTATATTGTTGTCCAGCGCAGCGGCGAACAAACTCGTTATTCACTAGAAATTGCAGATGTTGATGGTTATGGCCCACAAAGTTTATTAGTTTCATCAGAGCCAATTATGTCACCAACATGGTCCCCGGATGGTCGGCAGATCGCTTATGTTTCGTTTGAAAAAAAGCGAGCCCAAATTTTTACTGTATCAGTTGAAAATGGTCATAGGCAGCTATTAACCGATTTTCCTGGGATTAATGGTGCTCCTTCATGGGCTCCTAATGGTCATGAAATGGCTGTTGTCTTATCTAAAGGTGGCTCGCCTAAAATTTACAAAGTTGATTTATCAGCCGGAAGCATGAAACAACTAACTTTTGGCGATGCAATTGACACTGAGCCACGTTATTCGCCCGATGGAAAGTCCTTATTGTTTACCTCTGGCCGCGGAGGAAAGCCACAAGTATATAAGCTGACGCTTGCTGATGGTAAAATTTCACGAATGACGTTTGAAGGTAATTATAATGCACGGGCTTCTTATACGCCTAATCAACAGAATATTGTGATGCTTCATCGTAGTGATAAAAATTTCAATATTGCAGTTCAAAATCTTCCAACGGGCCAACTTAGTCAGCTGACTTTTTCGTCATTTGATGAATCGCCATCTGTCTCGCCTAACGGTCGTCTGATTCTATATGCAACCCATCATCATGATAAAGGTGTTCTTGCTGTGGTATCTCTGGATGGTCGTATGCACGTTGAGCTGCCTTCCCGAGATGGTGATGTGCAAGAACCAACTTGGTCACCCTACTTAGGTTAGACTGCCTCTTCGATAGAGACTCTTGTTAAATGAATGTTCTAAAAAAGACCGTTTTTATATTAGCTTTATGCCTAACGCTGACTTCCTATGCTTGGAATGCGTTAGGCCATAAACTAGTGATGCAGATTGCATATAGTCAATTGACTCCTCACGCCAAGCGAATATTCAATCATTATAATCGTGCCTTAAATAAGGATTACAAAACAAATAGTTTAGTTTCTGCAGCTGTTTGGCTGGATACTCTGTATTATCGAAAGATCAATTGGTTTAATACACTTCATTATGAGAATTTGTTTTTTACAGAAGATGATAGCATGCTTCCTATGGCTGTTGGTCATGGAGCCCTCTGGGGCATCGATGAAGCGACTGAAGTATTATCAAGATCACAATCCACTGATTTGGAAAAGGGCTTAGCTTTGCGAATATTATTGCATGTCGTTGCCGATATCCATCAACCGTTACACGCTGCGTCGAGAATCAGTCATCGTTATCCTACCGGCGATCGTGGAGGAAATTTAGTCCGCTTAGGTAAGAATATAGTAGCAGCTAACCTTCATGCTTATTGGGATCGTGGCGGAGGTTGGTTACTCTTAAAAGAGAAACTTTCACATAAAAAACGTATACAATGGGCGAATGAAGTAAAACAAAAATATCCTTGTCATCAAGAAGAAAAAATAACTGATTTTTATAAATGGTCACAAGAGTCTCACAAATTGGCAGTAGCTGTTGCTTATAAATTACAGGAAGGTGAATTGCCCTCAAAATCCTACCAACAATTGGTTCAGCATACCAGCGAGCAGAGAATCGCTCTAGCTGGCTGTAGATTGGGATATTTATTGAACTATATTGACGAACGTTTGACTACTCGACTTTAGCCATTTTTCCCAGGACCGTCCGCCCTGAGGAGCGTGCGTAGCAAGCGTCTCGAAGGGTTTTCTAGGCAGCTAAAGATCAAAGAATTGATGCTTTTTTTTTGAGCATTTGTGTCAATCAAGCTGATTTTCAGACTTTGAAAAATACTTATTTGCCCCACATGACATCAAAGAAAACAGGCCGATTAATAGAGGGGGTGTTCTGGCGATTGCTTTGTCTGACCATTGTCGTTGCGTTTCAACACCAAGATGAGGCCGTGTTTCCTCGAAAGTGACCTCGATATTCCACCTCAGCACAAATATAGTGGATAATTTGAGAAGGTGATGTATTCGATTCGGCGCATCTCACCACCAAACCAATTGATGCTATCAGTTTGCCAAACTTGTTTTGAGTCATTGAGTAGCTCTTTCAGTTGAATTCGTTTGTCCTTAAGGGGCTTTCGGCCTAGTTTTTTCTTTTCAAACACGAAACTCATACAATTGAGCATCACTCAGAGCAGTATCCTAGTAGAATAGAAGCCTTGAGCGCCGAAAAACAAATTCAAGGATGGAGCAGAAAAAAGAAGGAAGCCCTAATCTCAGGTGAATGGGACAAGCTTTCCTACTTGGCTCAACGAAAGAAAAAATAGTCTTGATGTTTTTTATTTAGGATCTAGCCCTTCGAGACGCGTGCGTAGCACGCTCCTCGGGGCGAACGGTCCTGGGAAAAATGGCTAAAGTCTAATGACTAAAATTTAATAGTCGATTGCATGGCGAGTGGCTCACCCAAGTTAGTCAACAGCCAACGATGATTAGTTAATGTTTATGTTTTATTGCCAGCTAATGTATTTCGATTATCATTTGATGTGTCTGATGTATTGATCATATCCAATAGGTGATCCCGCATATTCCTTGTTAGTTGTACTGAACGTGTTTCAAATCGGTTGTTATCTTGGTATTTTCTCAATGATGCAAATAGTTTTCCTAGCGTATGAATAATAAAATTCGCAAGATATTCGATGACATAACTGATTGAATTACGGTGTATTCCGGTAGCATGATGTTTAAACTCTCTATGTGCAAAAGAAATGTCTTTTGTAAATTGTTCAACAGCATGTGCATCGTTTTCAGCACTTGTAATGACTGTCTCGCATGCTATAAATAAACGTATTTTGTATGTTTCAGCATGTTTCAACATGAGATCGCCTTTTGTCGTGTCATTTAATTTTATTTGGTTGCCTAAGTAATGACACATCTCAGTCGTTTTATCGATAATTTGACAGAATTTAATCGCTTGTGGACCATCAGCTAGAGCAAGATTATACATTTTTTCTTTTTGTTCAATGGGAGCATTTAGCTTACTGATTGACAATAAAGCCATTTTTTGTTCTGTGGCTAATGTTTCATTATTCACTACTTGGGATAATTTGTCTTTCAATGCTTGTGGTAACTTGAAATGGTCATTCTGATGATCAAAACTATGCAATATACCTTCTTTTTTCATGTAAGCTATCTCATGAAATTGTTTTCTTTCTTCAGTAATTTTTTTTACAAATTGCATTTTATCATTGTCTGATAATTGATGAAGGCTGTGTAAATTTTCAGTTGGCATCGCTAAAAATAAGGATGAATTATTATGAATGGCTCTACGATCTTGTTTATCAGTTAAAATGGTAATAATTTTCGCATCGAACTCTGCAACATTGGCTATTCGACTAGTATCGATGCCTTTTAATAATTGGTACATTTTTTCTCTATTGCCAGGTGATAAAGCAATTAAAAGTGGTCGCATAGTGGGGTGACGAACTAAAAATTCCTGTTCTATTTTGAATAATTTTAGAAATTCTTCTCGCTCCAACACTAAAAGTTTGACTAATGGATTGCTTTCTTGATTGTAAAATGATTTCAAATGAGTATTAATCGCCTCTAAATAGAATGGATCTAATGTTAAATCATCAGTTTTTCCCAAAATTGGTTGTCTCAATTCAACGGGAGTAAAGTAGAAATCATCATGTTGATTGTACCAATTGATAATTTTATCTTTCGATGCTAATCCTTCAGCAAAGCCTGTTGTGATTAAGTGATGATCAATATGACAGGGTATTAGGTCACTATCAAACCATTCTAGATGTTCTTGATGAGGAAGAAGATAGTGCGTGACTTTGGTCGTTGGTGAAAAACGTGCCATCATTTGATGGAAAAAAATATTTTGTATTGCACTATTTTCTAGATTTTGAGTGATTAAGAGAGTAATTGCCGTTTTTATGTTCCTACAATGAGAGAGATCATGATAATCAGTAAACAAGCGATCATTTTTTCCTAATCCGCCAGGAACTGGTTGATTAGCAATAATATTGATTGGAATATCCAAATCATCTAATTGTTTAGCCGTTGCAAAGGCAGAAACACCACCACGACTAAAGCCTTCAAGCATGATTTCATCGATCTCAAAGGTTTCAGACTGATTGAGGTTAACCGAGCGTACGATGCTATAAATACCGCTAGAATCAGAGGGGGTTGATTCAATTTGTTCTTGTCCATGATTAATACTTATTTCAATTTCATGCCGATCTCTATGGTCACCAAAGTTCTTACGTAGCTTATTTAAATCAAGATTATTTCCAGTGAAAGCATTGCGAATATGATGGGCAACAACATCCAGATCAGGCCTAAGTCCTTCTAAAGATAATGCACCACCTACTTTAGGATGCTGACACCCCTTGATATAAATTCGAATAACATCTGGATTAAATATGGAACCCGATTCTTTTGATAAAGCCATCTGTTCACCGGTTTCACCAGTACCACCAAAAAAAAATACTACTTTCGGCATAATAATGATTCACTTGTAGTGATCAAAAGATAATTTTAATTATAGTATAAAATTTTATTGATACTCAGTAGTCAATATAAGATCTAAAATAGTAGGCGGTATGAAATAATTTTAGGGATGTTAGCGGCTAGAGGTAAGAGTGCATAACTCGGAGATCCCTCCATTGTTGCAAATAACCATGCCAGAGCTATCAGTGGCCATGATACCACCTTGCCATAAGCAGCAACCATTAATCTCCTGTAAATCCATCACCGCATGAGGAGAGCAATAACAGGATGAATAATCTCCGCTATTACAAACCAAGCGATTAGCCGACTTGTCACAATAATTGATGCCGCCCATATTTTTACAACAATGGGTATCTGCGCTAAAAACAAGGCTAGCTGGTAAGTGTAGAGATAGTACAGTGGCGAATAATAGTAAATTAAGTGAACGCATCGATAAATCCTGGGGTTATGTTCACTAAGAATAGCATAAGTAGAGCAAATAAATGAAGAAAAGTAATATCCAAGGCAGGGATGTAGTATTAAAATTTAATCAATCTGTTGTAGTTTTGACCTTTGCCCAACAATAACGTATTGAAATCCAAGGTTACAGCTAAAAATCCTAAAATACAGTCATTGGATCTAGCTTATGCGCTTAAGGAATTTTATACAAGTCCAAACCACATGCAATATCGTAGATTATAATGCCACTACTTTTTCAGACAATAAAATTTAGCCTCTAGTTCCTAAAGTGTTAAAATAAACAACATTAACTAGGGATACTAACGATGAGTAAAAAATAAAAGACGTATACAGCAGAATTTAAAACAAAAATTGTTTTAGAACAACTCACGAAGAACGCAGCTCTACTCTATATATCTAACGCCGCTTTTATACTATATTATCCCGATAAAATGGGTACCGGCTTCTTTGATAATCTCAGATTTATTTGTCTGTTTTATTTGAGACGCACAATCCACCAGCAACTCTAATGTATGTCCAATTAAATTAAAGGTATCTTCAACTCGCTCCGATCCTTCCAATGGTGCTGAATCCAGAGCAAAACACCAACTTCCTTTGCTACTTCAACGGTACGCTCCAGCAACATCACATCCATATTATATCTCTGAAATCACAAAGTACTCCTTGAG
>JBMLTO010000062.1:0-13926 GCA_049239925.1 Legionella sp.
TAAACATTAATTTTTAAAAAAACTGAAGATACTTCAGGCCAAGGCCCAACCTACAGATTGATTAAATTTTAATGCGACATCCGTGCAATAAACTGTGTTCATGGTTGACAATAAAAAATCAACACGGAGGAGGTTATGGATACTAACAACAGATTCGCTTAATTGGCGTCAATTAGACTTTCTGCAAAGAGTCATCTAAATTTAAACAATAACTCATTAGATCTACCCGTCATGAAAAAATTATTCTTAAAAAGCAAGACAGCTATTCTATTAGGATTATTAATCGTTACACTAATTTCTTGGGTCGATATTTCTCATATTGGCTGGGTGGAGAAAATAGTCGCTGGTATTAATAACAATTTTTATGATCTGTTATTGCGATCAAGTCTAAAAAAATTACCGCCGATCAAGAATAATAACATCGCAATTATTGCTATTGATGATAAAAGTATCGCTGATGTTGGTCGTTGGCCTTGGTCTAGGAAAACTATCGCTCACTTGGTTGAGAAATTACATAAACTTGAGGTAGGGGTGATTGCCTTTGATATTGTATTTTCTGAACCACAACGAAATATTATTAACGAAGCAATTAGTGAATTAGATCAGTTAAACGATAAGTCGAAAACATCGTTACGTCCGGCATTACAGCAATTAAGACCTCTTTTTAATTATGATGATCAATTTAGCGATGCTCTGAAAGTAGGAGATAATGTATTAGGTATGGTTTTTAATGCTCAATCGGTTCCTCCTATTGGTCAGTTACCCCCATCATTATTACCTTTCAATCATGCTAATAATAGTTATATTCCTTATATGAAAAGCTATTTAGCAAATATTTCACCATTGCAGGAAGCGGCTGGTCATGGTGGCTTTATCAATGCTGATGCTGACAGTGATGGAACTCTTCGATATGCAAATTTAGTCGTCAATTATCAAAATCAACTTTACCCTTCATTAGAGTTGGCTGCCGTTCGGTTATTTTTATTAAATGATAAAATTGAACTGGTAACAACAAGATATCCTGATAAAGAAACAACCCTGGAAGGGATACAAATGGATGAAACCATTATTCCTACGGATGAGCGAGGGCGAGTTCTAATTCCGTTTAGAGTAGGTCCATATGCATTTCCATATTTTTCTGCGAGTGAAATCTTGAATAATCAAATTAGCAAAGATCAACTGGCTGGAAAATTAGTTTTTATTGGTGCAACAGCCACAGGTTTGGGCGATTTAAAACCAACTGCAATTGCAAATAATTACCCAGGCGTTGAGGTGCATGCGTCGATTGCCTCAGGAATTTTGGATAAATATTTTCCTTCTAAACCATTATGGGGTAAAAGTTTAGAGTTTTTCTTGATTATTGGTTTAGGTCTGCTGGCAGCATTACTATTTCCATTGTTATCAGCAACTTGGTTAGCAACAATAGCCTTGTTGACGATAGGTTTTTGGTTTTTTGTAACCCATTGGTTATGGATAAATCATTCATTAGTGCTATCTATGTTGTTTCCACTGCTGACTGTACTCCTGTTGGTATTTATAAATATGGTTAATAGTTATTTGGTAGCTAATCGACAACGAAAAGAAATTAAATCTGTTTTCGGTCAATATGTGCCGCAGAAACATATTGATGCTATTCTCCAATCTAGTGATGAGTCATTGATGGATGGCGAAAGCAAAGAGCTAACAGTACTTTTTTCTGACATTCGTGGCTTTACGACAATGTCAGAAAAAATGAGTGCTACTGAGTTAAAAATGCAGTTGAATGAGTATTTGACTGCAATGACCGGTGTAATTTTTAATTTAGGAGGTACTATTGATAAGTACGTTGGCGATATGATTATGGCATTTTGGAATGCTCCATTACCGGATGGTGAGCATGCTAAAAAATGTGTTTTGGCTGGTTTACTAATGCAGCGTGAATTGGCTAAAGTCAATACTTATTTTACCGGCAAAAATCTACCGCCGATTGCTATTGGCGTTGGAATCAATAGTGGTTTAATCAATGTGGGAGATATGGGTTCTAAATATCGTCGTGCATACACAGCAATTGGAGATTCAGTTAATTTAGCGTCCCGGTTAGAGGGGATGTGTCGTCAATACGAAGTGGATATTTTAGTTGGTGAAGAGACTTACAAAGCAACCCAGGATCAATTTCTTTATATGCATGTTGATAAGGTTAAGGTAAAAGGTAAACATCAAGGGGTTGATATATACTTGCCATTGGGATTAATGACTGAAGTGACAGCTAGTCAACGAATGGAAGTAGAAGAATATCATCAAGCGTTGGATCATTATTTCAAACGAAATTGGCAAGATGCTGAGTTAAACTTTGCTAAATTAGTCGCTTCATATCCACAACGCGATCTATATAAATTGTATTTAGAACGGGTTAAAAGCTATTTGTTGGCTCCGCCTGCAAACGATTGGGATGGAGCCTATGTCAGTACAACTAAGTAGGTCGTCGGATATTATTTAGGTATCGAAGACAAAGTTTTGTCCTCGTTTTACGAATCCTTTAAAACCATTACCTAAGGCATCAAATCGTGTCGAGCAAGCGTAATGGTAAAGCCACATTTTAGCTTTGATTTCAGGAGCTAGGGTTGTTAACTCATTAAAGTGGGTGTGTACGCAGCCCTTATGTTCAGTTGTTTCACAATCATGGAAAATAATATCAGCTTGTAAATAATAAGGCATGAAAGAATCAGGTATAAATTGTGTATCAGTACTGATTAAGATCTTTATTTTTTTCGTTACTATAAATAATCCATAACTTGGAACTAAAGTTTTTCCATTGTAAACATGCACTGTTTTGATTAAGTTAATCTGCAAGCCATGCCAATCAAAAGCACAATCATCGATGCATGGATAAATATGAAAGTAATCGCTCAGTTTTGCAGGATTATCGCCTGCTAAGCATTCTAGCCCCCCTGATAGTACATTATTCCATAAGCGGTCAATCATGCCAGGATGGATCAACAGTGAAGGTTTCTTAGCAAGAGGATCAAAGCGAGAGGCCAGCGCTAACCACTCCAGCCCACCAGTATGATCAGCATGGAAGTGACTTATAAATACACTATCAATATCACGATGACTTAATCCTACAGCGGCAATGGAGTGGCGAGCATCTGTTCCACAATCAATCAATAGCCGTTTGTCATCCGTTTCTAAAATCATATTGGACTGAAAATTTTCATTGATCGAAATAAATGCAGAACCTGAACCTAAAAACTGTAATTTCATTGCTACTCCTTAGCCATGATTAACATCTGCGATCATCTATCGACATTTAGTTAATGAATGCCTTCTTGCCGATCAAACTAAATGGTTCTCGAGAGCGTTGGCGGTAACTCACTACCTGGCGGAGTCGCTTCAATAAGACCAGAAATATTAGATAATAACATTAATGTTTGCTTAGAATCATTATCGGTATCCTTAATATAATACCAACGTCCACGATAGGGCACTGTCACTAAGGCTTGATCTCCAGGATTGGTCTTGCTCCAATAAATTTTCATCATACCACGTAAGACTTTTTGCCAATCAAAGATGCCTCCATTTTTATCTTCGGTTAAGGTGACTACTTTTTTCTTAATGTCGTCTGTTGGCACATCTAGTCCTTTGGACAGATAATTTAAAATACCCAACATCGAGCGAGTGACAACATAAACTTGGTGGGGCTTAGGTGTGTTGGTAAACGTAATGGCGTGGTTGTAAACTTCAATGCCAGCTTTAGCCAAGATATGTTTTTCTCGTTGAGTAAATTTAAAGCGCTTGTCTATCGATAATGTGAGTTCTTCGTTGCCGTTATTATGCGTATAAAAGACAATAAATGCATCGGCTAACTGCAGACGTCGCAAAACATATACCATGTCTATAAAGGCTTGATATTGTGGTTGATGTGAAGATGTTGCACGTGCGGCACTTGGAGCATTCATTGCTGATCCGGCCTGTTGCAAAGTTATACGAAATACTCTCGGTATACTCCAAGAAGATTGCAATAAAAGACCAATATCATGCAAATCCATAGACGTTAAAAATTGAACCGTAAATCCTTTGCTATCCAAAGGGGTGTAACTGATGATTGGATTATCACTATATTCAAAGCCTGTAGCATTTTGTAGTGCACCATTCGTTCGTCCTGGAGCGGGAAAATTAGTTGTGCCTGATAAAGAAGCATTATTAGTTATTCTGGTACTCCCAGAAATATTCCCTATTTTTAAAGCCATGGGACTATCATCGTAACGAAGCCGCACCATATTAAGTAGCAGCTCCTGCTTACTGCTATAGTTCATAGCTAAGTTGTAATTGTATCGATCATTGTTTAGCACACCAGGCCCAATTGATCGGCAGCCAGCTAGTATTAAAAATAATAGAATAAAAGGTTTGCTAAGGGTAATTCTCATTGATAATCCTTACGTTCTGCTGTCCTATGCTACAGGCTTTTGTGTGACTTTATATAAGATGCAAAATATACCTGAAATATATAGCAGATAACAACCTTTTCGAATGTTAGTCAGCTTATGATTAAGCTTATGTTTGACTAGCTGACTGATCTTAGTATATGCATACTAGTTATGACTATGATAATCTTCTAAACATTTAATGTTATAAACTAATTGACATGAGTCTCAAAGAATTTATTACTACCATCACGCTGCTCTTTGTTTTACTGACTGCTGTCAGTCTTTTTAGTGCATTAATAAAACAGTCAGGTAAAAATCAGTTAAGAAATTTCTTATATTCATTATCCATTTTTTGTTTCATCTCGGGCGTTATATTATTTTTCTGGCTTACAGGAAATGATTTTGATGATAAGAGTACTCCCTATAATTTAAGTATTATTGTTCAGTGCCTATGGTGGTTTTCCCTCAATTGGTTAGTGATACGAGCACTGGACTATTTTTTATGGAGCAAACTGTTCCTGCAAAAAGGTATTATTGTCTCAAAAATTCTTAGGGACTTAATATCACTGCTAGTAATTGTGATTACGATTGCGGCAGTTGTACATTTTGTTTTTTACCAATCAGTTCTCGGGATCTTTACTGCCTCAGGTGTGGTGGCTATTATTTTAGGTTATTCAGCCCAAGCTACTTTGAGTGATGTTTTTGCTGGTCTTGGTTTAAATACGGCAAGGCAGTTTAGCGAAGGTGATTGGATTAAGGTGAATGGCCTAGGTTCTGCACCACTATCAGGCAAAGTTATTGATATTAATTGGCGTTTCGTTAATTTATTGACTACGGAAGGCAATCATTTATCAATACCTAACTCAATTATTGCTAAATTAGCAATTGTTAATTTATCGCAACCCAGTCCTACTCGTGGTCTGGTGTTAACGATTCCTATTCAAGGATCGTTTGCACCGGCCAAGATCAAACGTATTTTATTGTCATCAGCACTGCAGTCATTTAAAGTTCTTCGTCAGCCTGCTCCATATGCATCTTTAGTTCAATTTCGTGGTTCCGACTACTTATATCAACTTGCATTTTATACGACTGAAGACAATGAGGCATTGGTTAATGATGAAATCAACTCTATTATTTGGTATCAATGTACCCGTTTGGGTATTAAAACATCTGCTGGTGAAATTCCTCCTCCGACCGTTATCCCGCCGGAAGAGTTAAAACAATTCTTACAAACGATGGATCTCTTTGCCTGCTTGACTGCAGACGATCTGGCTTTCTTAGCGGATAATTGCTCTTATCATACTTATGGGCCCCCGGAGTTGCTCTTAGAGCAAGGACAAAAAAATGAGTCATTATTCATTATTTACAAAGGAAGCGTAGACGTCTATATTAAGCCGGAATCAGCACAACTTTTAAAAGTTGCCTCTATACAAGCGGGTAGTTACTTTGGCGAAATGTCATTATTAACTGGTGATTCAGTCAGTGCGTCGATTGTGGTTAATTGTGAAACAATCATTATTGAAATTAATTATGCTAATATGGGAGTTTTGTTTGCAAAGCGTCCAGAGTTGATTGATAAAATCAGTGAGATTGTGGTTCTTAGGAAAAAACACAATGAAGGGGTGCAGGCATCATTAAACCAAGAAAAAAGTAAAGAAGATGATAAGCTTATATCGCGTTTAGCATCTAGGGTTCGAGATTTCTATAAGCGGGTTATATCCCATTGATTACCAATAAAAATTTTCAATTTTAAGCAGGGAGCGCTAATTATGATTATTCAGTCTAGCAAGGCCAGATTCAGTCTTTGCATGTTATATGCTATATCCCTATGGCTAATATTGCCATTATCTTATGCTGCCCAACAAGCCGCTATCGTAATAGCTGCTGTTGGAAAAGTCACAGCAAATACGCGAGATTTAGCAAGACGATCACTCTTGTATTCAGGCGACACCATCAAGACTGGCCCAGGTTCGAAGGTATCGTTTAAGTTTACAGATGATAGCATTGTTACGTTATCTCCAAATAGTAGCTATATCATTTCTAATTATTCCTATCAAAAGGGCTCAGCGCCAAATGTATTCAAGGCGAAACTTGAACATGGTGGTTTAAAAACTATCACAGGAGTTATTGGTAAAGAGGCTATGCATACACAAGATGCGAAAGATGCTGGTATTCCAGAAGACAAACAAGTGAAAGTAGCTCGCTACGAAGTCAAGGCAGCTGTCGCGACCATTGGAGTTCGAGGTACGGAATACAAATGCATGATCAATGCTGAAAGTGATAAATTATTAGTTTCTGCTATGAGTGGAACTGTCGCGGCTCATTTTGATGATCAGTATGTCGAGTTGGGTGAGGGAGCCGATGCTGCTTATATGGAGATTTCTTCAGATGGTTCATATCAAGAACTGGTTGATGATCCGATCTCCGACTCAGATTTTGATGTTAGTGAAGATGATGCGGACGGGGATGATGACGATGAAAGTAGTGATGACGATTCATCTGATGATGACAGTGATGATGCCGGTGATGATGCTGGTGATGAAGATTGATTTTAGGCTTAGTGCTTGCTATGTAAGTAAATTTAACAAGGAGAGTGATGAGTGAAAGGTTCCACCATAAGACAAATTTTATGTTTATCTTCCGTAGCATTATTGTTACAAACAACAGCGGTTGGTTCTGCTCTAGCTAAGTCATCTCAGGACAGAGACATTGAATTACTGAAAGAGCGCCTCGATATTCTTGAATACAAGCACCGTGAAGATATGAAAAATAGAGCTATTGACCCAGTGCTGGCTTTACCACAAGCTAATTATCGCCAAAAATATGATACAGCACCAACTTATGATCAAGATTTAGCAATGCTAAAAATACGAAAAAAATATGAACGTGAGTTAAAAAAACGAAAAATTACGCCATCGGCATATCCTCGCATCGAGTTAGGCGGGTCAGTTATGGGACTTGGTTCTTTGCGAAAATCACCTAAGGTTGCTCCAACCAATGGTAAAATGCAAAATGATATGACCCTTTCAGGGGCTAATTTCAATATTACCTCAGAAATTGCGGATTTTTTATTGGGCGCTATACGATTAAGCTATAATCCTAATGGACCTGAGCGCATTGATACAAATACCATCATGTCAAGATTAGCTAATTCCACAATTTTTCTAAATACTGGCTTTTTGACGTTAGGTGATTTGCATCGTTCTCCGTTTTATGGTTCATTTGGGCAGATGTTTGTGCCTTTTGGTGCCTATAATTCAGGTTTGACTACTGCACCATTGACAGCTCGCCTGGGGCGAACTAAAGAACGTCCAATCTTGGTTGGTTACCAAGGAAATGGTGCTCTGAGCGGTCTGAATGCCTCGTTATTTGTGTTTAAAGGCGATGCTTATGTAAATAATAATGCGGGCGTTATTGATAATGGTGGTGCAAATATTGCTTATAAAATCAATCATGCTTTCTTTAATCTTCAGGCCGGCGCCAGTTATTTAGCCAATATTGCTGATTCGGGTGGTATGCAAAATTCAGGTTCATCCACAATTGTGTCAGATGCTGGTGATTTTGTAGACAACTCGTTTTTAGAGGATGATGAAGAGGAGGGGAATCCGTCGGTTCCTGCTTTCCGGGGATTTGGTGCCAATGGAAAATTAGCACATAGAGTGCCTGCTTTTAATGCAAGAGCCAAATTAAATCTTCATAAATTACCATTATCATTCTACGGCGAAATGGTTCAGTCTATTCGCTCATTTGCTGATGAAAACTTAACATTCAATGGTCATGGTGCTAAGCCTTCTGCGTGGAATGCTGAAGCAGCTATTCATTTCTCGCTTTTTGATTATCCTAGTTCATTTAGTGTTGGCTATGGTCGGTCAAAACAATCGCTGGCTTTAAATATGCCGCTTTATTCGACAGGGGCAGCCATCAGAACTAATCTGAAGCGTGCACTTTCTTGCGCTGTTGGATATCAATATGACTCAGCATACCCAATCGGATCTTATGCAACAGGACAAACGCTTCCAGTGAATACAAACAAGTATGTTGGAACTAGTACCCATACAGTGGTGATTCAAGTTGGTGGACGATTCTAGTGATACCATCGATATCATCACGTCAAGGGTAGAGTCAGCAGCAGGCTACAAGCTTGCTGCTGTAGCGATTATAACTCAACTTTAGCCATTTTTCCCAGGACCGTTCGTCCTGAGGAGCGTGCTACGTGTGCGTCTCGAAGGGCTTTTTAGGTAGCAGATAGATGAAAGAATCGATGCTTTTTTTGAGCATTTGTGTCAATCAAGCTGATTGTCATACTTTGGAAAATACTTATTTGCCCCAATTGATCGTCTAACGAACACCATGGAGGCTGCTTCTAGGCTGACAAGCAGCGCTACGAACCGATTTGGGAACAATAGCTAAAGTTGAGTATAACTCAGGGCAATGATTTGTTTTCGTTTTAAACGACACTGGCATCGATGACGCCTCGAGCGACTCGAATAGAGACTAAATCACCAGATGAAACCATTGTACTATCATCAATAATTTTATCTTGATTAGTGACAATTGCATATCCACGTTCTAGGGTTGCTAAGGGACTGACAGCATGTAAAGTCGCCATTTGCGCGCGTAAATTTTGCTGTAACCGTTCTTTATGATGGTTCATTCGATCGATGAGTTGTTTTTTTATCGTCATCATATTGTCATTAGCCTGTTTCATCAATAACAGAGGATTGTTTGCAGCTAATTGAATAGTTATCAATTTAAAAATTTGTGTTTTTCTAATGATTAAATGGTTTATATTATGATTCAGTTGACCAACCAGATAGTCTATATTTTGCCAATAAGTTATTAATAATTGTTTACGTGAACAAATTTTCGCCAATTGGTGGTTAATGGTTAGACGGTTTCGTTCAACAAGCTGTCTCATGGCAATGATCATACGATTATATAATATCGTTAATAGATTAATTAATTCTTGTTTATTAGGTGTTGCAGATTCAGCGGCAGCAGTGGGGGTCGTGGCTCGTAGATCGGCTACAAAATCAGCAATTGTAAAATCAGTTTCATGACCAATGCCAGCAATAATTGGGATTTTACTGCTTGCAATAGCAAGAGCCAAGTTTTCATCATTAAAGGCCCATAAATCTTCCATACTTCCACCACCACGTGCAAGAATAAGTACTTCAGCTTGCTGCTGTAGATTTGCATATCTAATGGCATTAATTAATTGTCCCGGGGCTTGCTTTCCTTGGACATCGCTGGCGTAGATTATGATATCAGCTAGTGGGTAACGACGACCTATCGTAGCCAAAATATCTTGTAGAGCAGCTGCTTGTGGTGACGTGATAATGCCAATCATTTGCGGAAACTTAGGTGATTGTTTTTTTCGAATGGGGTCAAATAACCCCAAAGCAGACAGTTTGTTTTTTAGCTGCTCGAACTGTTTAAATAAATCACCTTGACCAGCTTCATTGATATGTTCAACAATAAGTTGATAATCTCCCCGTGCCTCATAAATACTAAGCTTTCCTTGCGCATGGATATGTTGTCCATTGGTGACTGTAGTTTGGTTATTTTGTTGATGATAATTGCGAAAATATACACATCGTAATTGGGCATTGGCATCTTTCAAACTAAAATAGAAATGACCAGAAGTCGCTTTACTAAGATTAGAGATTTCACCCTCGACATGTACATCGCCAATATCATATTCAAGCCAGTTTTTTATTTGATGGTTTAATTGACTGACGGTTAAAATTGGTTTTTGTAGTTTCATATAAACAATCCATCATAAAAATTAGTCGTACAATAGAGACTTATATATTCAAATCCCGTCACCAGCACAATATGTCAATTTAGGATAGTAGCAAATAGTTAGCTGATGATACAGTGCAACAAAACCATATAGCGGTCAGACCTAGTATTTCCAATTTAATTTAGGCAAAATAGCTAAGTTGTTTGAATGCGTTAGATAATAAGGGGATTGGTTATGAAAATGAAGTTATTAATGGCAGCAATTGGAGTTGGTTTGTCAACAACAGTGGTCGCTAATAATACGGTTTCGTTACAGACAGATACTGAAATGCTTTCTTATAGCATCGGTACTGATTTAGGGAAAAATTTTAAACGCCAGGGCATTGAAGTAAATGCTAATGCTATGGTTAAAGGCTTAGAAGATGGCTTATCTGGAAATAAATTATTACTTACTGAACAACAAATGAAAGATGTGCTAAGCAAGTTTCAAAAAGATTTGATGGCCAAGCGCACTGCAGAGTTCAATAAGAAAGCTGAAGAAAATAAAGCTAAAGGCGAATCGTTTCTTACTGAAAATAAAACTAAAACAGGCGTAGTGGTTTTACCAAGTGGATTGCAATATAAAATAATCAAAGCTGGAAAGGGCGATAAACCAGGAAAAGATGATACGGTTACAGTAGAGTATACTGGTAAGCTGATTAATGGTGAAGTTTTTGATAGTACTGAAAAAACAGGCAAGCCAGCTACGTTTAAAGTATCACAAGTCATTCCTGGTTGGACAGAAGCTTTGCAACTAATGCCGATAGGTTCTACTTGGGAGGTTTATGTTCCATCTAATCTTGCTTATGGCCCAAGAAGTGTTGGCGGACCCATTGGTCCCAATGAAACTTTAATATTTAATATTCATCTAATCGCCACTAAAAAAAGCTAATTTTAGTTTTGATGGACGTAAACGAATCGAACCTCTCGAAGATTATTTACGTCCTATCATAAGAGATGCGAAAAAGTTCTTTCCTCCCCACTAAAGATTTATACACTATTTTTATACTGTAAAGAGGAGAACATAGAAACTATGAATAAACGGATGATTATAGTATTTCTATTGGGCTTTTCTTCAGGGTTTCCACTGGCCCTAGTGAGCAGTACCTTGCAGGCATGGTTTGTCGAAGCGGGTATGAGCTTGGTTGCGATAGGTCTGTTGAGTTTGCTAGGTTTGCCTTATTTATTCCGCTTTATTTGGGCCCCTATCCTAGATAGATATTCGCTATTTAAATTGGGCAAGCGCAAAAGCTGGATTATTTCTATGCAGGTTGTTCTATTATTTGGATTTAATCTGATGGCATGGTGTGCTCCGAATGTATATCCTAACCTATTGGTCTTGTTAGCATTATGTATGGCAATTTGTTCAGCTACCCAGGATGTAGCAATTGATGCTCATAGAACAGAGTACTTGCTCAAAAATGAACAAGCATTAGGGGTATCAATGGCCGTTTTTGGTTATCGTTTAGCCTTGCTTTTTTCTGGTGGATTAGGCTTGGTGATCGCGCAGTATTTAGGTTTTGCTATGGCCTATCGACTGCTAGGGTTGGTGATGTGTTGTGGAATAATTGCAACTGTTTATAGTCCAGAACCATCAGAAATAGGCCATCATCAACCAAATTTCGCTCAATCATTTATTGCGCCGATTCGTGAACTTCAATCACGTCCAGGAATTGTCTGGTTGATTTTATTTATTATCGCGTACAAATTGGGTGAATCATTCACTACGTCAACAAGTGGTATTGTCATGCCTTTTTTCATTCAAGGCTTAGGTTTTTCGCTGGACACGATTGGTTATGTTAATAACGTGCTAGGTTTGATAGCCATCGTTATTGGCGGAATGACCGCTGGCATTTTGCTGATGCGCTGTTCTTTACTACATGCGTTATGTGTATTTGGATTGCTACAGGCTTTAACCAATGTATTATTTGTTTTATTAGCAGCTAATAGTAAGAATCTATCATTGCTCGCCTTGGCAGTATTTAGTGATAATTTTGCAGCTGGCATGGGATCCACTGGTTTGGTGGCATTGCTGACAAGGGTTGTTGATCGTCGCTACACAGCAACTCAACTCTCAGTTCTCGCCGCAATATCGACGATTCCGCGAAATTTCTCTGGACCTATAGCCGCCTATATTCAATCATGCGTTGGTTGGGTTGGATTGTACGAATTTTCTGTTGTATTAGCTTTGGTTTTTTTACCGCTTGCGCTATTAGTTAAGCCATTGCTAGAGGAGAATACGGTTGTAACTGATTGTAAATAATCGAGAAAAAATCTGCAGCTAACATCTCTTTGTCTACAATAACCACGCTGTTTTATGAATGCTGCAAGACTAACTAAGAATATACCAGAAGCTTTATTCAGAATAGCAGATTGGATTTGAACAAAAATATTTTATTTTTACGTCAAAGATTATAAGAACGAACTCCCTGCTCTTTATACGAGAACAGGGAGAGATTAGTAGTTATATTCTTAAGGCTTGCTTATCATCAATAAGTTCCACACGATCTTGCGGCGAAATAGTCCTGTCAATGGTTGCTGCGAAGTGCTTGCTGAATATATCTTCAATATTTACATGGAGGGACTCTTCTATAGGCTCTACCGTTGTATATGCAGCAGAGCTGGCTTTAAACAAGCAGTAAGAAGAGTAAGAAGCTCCTCCTGCCACCAAGCCTACGCCTGCGGCAGTCAATATCCCTGCGGTACTTAAGGTAACAATGGATGCCACGGCCAAGGTAGCTATAAGAAGCGCATAAACACTCATCCCACCACTGACTATACAACCAATAAGAAAATAGCTATTCATAGATAATGGTACGGAATTGAGCTGACTGCTTGTATGTGCAATTAAGTAATCATTATAAGAACAACGGCTCATCATCTGCAATGAACTACCGAGACACTTTACTTTAAAACGATAAGGGGGATTAATTTGCAGATGAGTATTTAGTTGCGCCGCTACCTTATCCAAGTCGATCCAGAAAATAAGATCAAGAGATTTTGGCCCCGAGTTCACTTGTAAACCAGCAGCCATGATAATGTGATTGCGGTTTTTGGGGATGTGACCTGTGTGGAAAGCCTCATGATAAACATCACGTAAAAAACTTTCGCTTACATCGTCTTCTGTCAATTTTTCTCTCGCAGATTTTAAAAAGTGCTCTAGGGGAGTATCGATTGTGGAGCTTGCATGCAACTTTCTGCTAACATAATAGAGATTCCAATCATTGGCGTTTTGCAATGCGGTCACTAACACATTAAATATTTCTTGAGCCTGTTCTTGGGTCTTCATGTGGTTACTCCAAATTCAAAGAAAATAATAATTTATTTATTGTACACGAATACTAACTAATAGTCATATTATTGTTCTGTTAAGCTATATTAGTTCTAGTTTAATCTTACCCACGGTGTTTACGGTTATAGGTGAATAATAAGGAATAATTAATAAAGGTTTGATAAGAATAGGCCAGTGCTATCTCAATAATAATCTATTTTTTATATGCTATTGGCGACCATTGATAACCGTTAAAAAAGTAATCAATGGTACCGAGGGTCGGACTCGAACCGACACGGTGTCACCACCACCGGATTTTGAATCCGGCGCGTCTACCAATTCCGCCACCCCGGCACACTCAAAGTATTATAACAAAGAACAGCAGCCTGGCAAGGGTTAACTACCAATATTTACAGGGGTATCGCATTAAAATTTAATCAATCGGTTGTAGGTTGGGCCAAGGCCTGA
>JBMLTO010000063.1:0-4942 GCA_049239925.1 Legionella sp.
GATTAAATTCGCCCCAGGCGAAAATTTACCACAAGCTCTTCTAAAACATAAGCTAGGTGTGAATGTATTTATCTTGAGCCCGGTGCCTTAATAGGGCACGCCGGGTTCTAACGAGGGGGCTGCGAACAACTCACGAAGAACGCAGCTCTACTCTATAAATGGTGTATTAGCGCGGGCGCAACACCAGACATCTACTCGTGCTATACCTTGTTTTTTTAGTGTTTTTGCAAGTTCATTAGCGGTACTGCCGGTAGTCATTAAATCATCAACTAATGTCACATGTTGGTACCTCGATGGAGTTGCCATGAATGAGCCTCTCAAGTTAGATTTACGTTGCTGGTTGTTCAATCCTGCCTGTGGTTTGGTTTGCTTGATCTTGTGGCAAATTGAAAAATCATAGGGGATTTTTAGTTGGCGAGTTAGGTATTTACATAATTCTAGTGTTTGATTAAATCCACGTTCGTGAAGCCGTTTAGGGTGTAGTGGAACCGGTATCAGGCATTCACTGTACGCTATTTTTTCAGGCATTCGCGTTAACATCATAGCTCCCAGAAAGTTGGTTAGGTACAGACCTTCGTTATATTTGAATTTATGTAGTAAGCTTCTCAAGGGTTCTGCAAAATGAAATGCGGCAAAGGTATGATCAAAATAAGGTGGTTTTTTGATGCATAAACCACAAATCATGAAATCACTTTTAGGTAAAGGAAGAGCACAATAATTGCAGCAACTGGTAATCGGTTTAAGTAACTGGCTACAATCGAGACATACAGCCAGACGGTTTTGGTGATATTGCTTGCATAGAACACAAGGCGATGGTATACGAAACAATTGTGTTATACTGCTTATTTTAATAGGCATACGCGCTGGACCTCTTATTTCCGTATAGTATCCCATGATGAATTTAACCACTGAAATTTGCAACTCTTTTAACGCACATGCAGCCGATTATGAAAAAGCAGCTAAAATACAGTATGAAATTGGTGAGCGATTATTTGAGCGTTTGGCCTATCTAATGATAAAGCCTCGTTATATCCTCGACCTTGGATGTGGTACTGGGATATTTTCTGCGCGTTTAAAAAAGCTTTATCCTGAGGCTGTCATTATTAGCTTCGATTTAGCTTATGCTATGTTACAGCAAACGAAAAACAAGCAAGGATGGCTAAAAAAATGGCCATTAGTGAATGGTGATATGCTGAACATGCCATTTTCACCAGGTGTTTTTGATTTGGTATTTGCTAACCAGGTCGTTCATTGGTCAGATTCTCTGGCTCGCATTTTCGGCGAAATTAGTCGAGTCATGAACATAAATGGTTGTTTGATGTTTTCTACTTTAGGTCCCGATACTTTTTTAGAACTAAAGCGTGCTTGGGCTCTAGTTGATGATTATCAACATACGAACACGTTTACTGATATGCATGATATAGGTGATGTGTTAATGGCAGAGCATTTTCTTGATCCAGTGGTCGATATGGAATATTTAAGTGTGCATTATGGTTCGATATCGCAGTTACTACAAAGCCTAAAAGCACAAGGCGTGCGTAATATCAACCGAGAACGGAAGCGAGGATTGGTGGCAAAAAATACTTGGCATGCTTTTGAGCGACACCTGGCTGGTTTTAAAACCGAGTTGGGCAAGTATCCTTTAACTTATGAGGTCGTTTATGGGCATGCATGGAAGGGGCTACAACAGCGTGTTGAGGGTGGCGTAGAAACAAGAATCCCTGTTGCTAAGTTATTGAAACGTTAATAATTGCGAGATATAAATATCATGATGAATTTTACTAGTCAATATATTGCCCATCATCCTGATGCAAATGGTTTTATTAATTATGATGTTGAAGAACATGATGTTTGGGGTCTATTGTTTAATCGCCAACAAAAGCTTTTGTTGAATAGAGCGTGCCCTGAGTTTTTAAAAGGCCTTGATAAGTTGGGTTTGAGCGCTAAAGGTATTCCGCAGTTACCTGATATTAGTAGACGTTTGCTGCAATTAACTGGATGGCAGGTAGAGCCCGTAGCAGCATTAATTCCAGCTAGACATTTTTTTGAGTTATTGGCTCAAAGACGTTTCCCTGCTGCAACATTTATTCGTACGCAAGCTGAACTTAATTATGTAAAAGAGCCAGATATTTTTCATGAGTTATTTGGTCATTGTCCCATGTTAACCAATCAAATCTATGCTGATTTTATTCATGATTACGCTCTAAAAGTACTAAGTTTTCCTGAAAGCGATTGGCCTTTACTACAACGTTTGTTTTGGTTTACTGTAGAGTTTGGCTTAATACAAACTGCTGAAGGGGTTCGTGCTTATGGTGGCGGTATTCTCTCATCAATTAGTGAAACAGTTTACAGCGTAGATGATAGTCGTGCATTGCGAGTTTTATTTGATCCTGTCCCTGTTTTTCGTATGCCTTACCGTATTGATACTTTACAACCAGTTTATTTTGTAATTAATAGTTACCAGCAGTTGTATGATCTGGGTAAAATTAATATCGCTGATTTATTATTGCAGGCGCGGTCACTGGGTGAATATCCACCTTATTTTACAGTAACCGCAAATGATCCGAATGTACATATACACGCTTGCTAACGTGATCAGCAAAATATAGTCACTGGTCGCCATTATCATAATTGTTGCATGTTTGCTCTTGCTGATGATTCTAAATCAGGCAGCTCCTCTTGCTCAAGATTGATTGGAATTGGTTCTTGAAAAAATAAGATGGATTGCCTTCGTGGCGAGGTTGTTGTTTGATGGTGAGCCGGGGATTCAGCGAACTGAGATATGACTTCGTTATTATTGATAGTAAGATTGCACGGGTCGGTGTATTCAGCAATACCAAGGTCTACTAATAATAATTTCGCTAGTGTGTGGATCTCAGGATGATTGCCAATTCTAGGCATACTATCATTGTCAAGAAAAATCATCGCATATAGTTCTGGATGAATAGTCGCGCACCAATCAAAGAGCAGGGAGCCAAAACACCCACTAGGGTTTAGAATTTCATTAACTAATGATGTCTCGTTATAATAATCAGCAAATAGCAGTTGCCCAACCGATCTAAGCATATGATAGTTATACTTTTCCACGACAATATCAAGAAGGTTGCGTATCCTTATAGATAGGCTAGTGTTTCTCAGATAAAAATACCCACCCAAAGCTAGAGCGAATGATTCAAAATTATGATAATCCGTTGAGTCAAACATTGATTTGAATATCGTCACAGGATGGTTTTTAATCACGACAGACATGAAATGAAAATAATAATCATTAAAGCGAGCCGTGCGAAAATCTTGTGCATTCATAATCGCCCGTTCATGAAGCGTTAAATGATTCGATAATAGACCGTACTGATGATTTAAATTGGTAAATTCATCAAGGTAAGCACGAGTACATTGTGAGCCTGTTCTTAAGGCTAACGATATTAAAATGATTTCTTTTTCTTGTTCGTTGGCTGTAGTTTTGAGGTAATTCAAGAGGCTCCGGGCATGACCATATAGGGCTGCCATTCGGTCTGCTGGCAAGCCTTTATAATCGTATACCGATAATCTGGTTATCATGAGATTGATTTCTTGCTTGAGATAAGCAATACGAACATCGACCGGATCAATATTGAATGCAGCAACGTTACTTTCAGCGTTGTTGTTATCTCGGTCATTGTCAGGAATCAGTCCTAATTGAGACATATGTTCATGTTCTGTTAATTGATTGAATCTATCGTGAGAAACCATCTCATTGAGTATAAGATCACGTAAGTCGGGTTTATTGAAATTTAGCTGAGTAAACTGGGTAGCAAATTCCTGCAGTTCTTGTGGTGTTAACTTGGGAGAATAACCTAATAGTTTCTCAGTAAGTTCGCTAGATTGCTTGAAATGATTGAATGTTGGTCGAATTCTCTTGTATTTAAACCGATTAATCAGGTTGTTTACTTGTTCTAGCCGGATTTCTGGTGACAAGTCAGGGTCTTTGTTAACGGTAATGAGATGTTCTTTAGTGGCAATTGGAAATTGACTCGTTGCGCTGTGCATGCCGCGAATATGAGTTTGCACGTAGTCGTATAGCATGAAAACTATGTTAATGGTAGATAGTGTTATGCCAACAATACTGTCGATACCAAAAGTCGCTCCGATCAGTAGAAAAGAGGTAAAGAATAGATAAGATGATTCTAACCACGACGGGAACCAACCGTGCTTGTAGAGATAGTTGATGGAGAGCATAGCTAGAGAGGCTGCTACCATCACTGTGGCTTCGTAATAAAACGCTATACCTAGACCTACTAAATAAAGTCCATAAAAGGCCCGAGATGCGTGATTAGACAAAAAATATATTAATTTTATAAAAAATGATGATTCATCTAAGCCCAAGGGAAAAGATACAATATCATCAAACTTTTCTGCATTGCGAGCAATCTGATTCTTATGGCATAAATAGGCTATGCGATTTAACCCTGCTAATAATAAAACGCCGCTATAGAATATTAGATTCAGATTGACTGGTATCATCGAATAAATAACATACAGCGGTGCAAATGCATTCATTAGAGCCATTGATTGCACAACAAACGTTTGTAGCCTATAAGTTGTTCCCCCTGCTTCAACTTCGTTCGCGAATGAGTTAGCGAATGACATTGTAAAGGCGCTACTACAGGCATTAAAAATTAAAATAAATAAAGGAAGCATGGCGCATGGATCTCATATGAAAAACCTGATTATAGGGTTTTTTTGTTTCTTTAACAAACAATTTTTATTTTTTTTGCAATCTTTTCAAGAATGACTGTTTCTCGACTTTAGCCATTTTTCCCAGGACCGTTCGCCCTAAGGAGCGTGCGTAGCAGGCATCTCGAAGGGCTTTCTAGGCAGCTAAAGTGAGCTGATCGATCAAAAAATTGCTGCTTTCTTTTGAGCATTTGTGTCAATCAAGCTGATTTTCAGACGTTGAAAAATA
>JBMLTO010000064.1:0-4836 GCA_049239925.1 Legionella sp.
TTTACACATTGCATTAAATCTTGCTGCGTAAATTTAAATCATTTGGCGCTCTAGTGAAATAATTCTTTTTGATCGTTGAGGTGACTAGTAAAATAGCTGACACATCTCTGATGTGCTAATCATTTATTTTTTTATTCGATGGTTATGCAAAATTTTGTCGAAGTTATTAGAAAAATTTTGAATATCTTTATGATTGAGTTTATTAACGCCGCCGTTTATTAGCCCATTGTTACGTAGAGATTCATTGAGGTTACGAATCGCTAGTACCTGTTTAATATTCTGATTTGAATATAATTCGCCACGAGGATTTAGGGCGATGGCCTGTTTAGTAATCACAAGATCAGCAAGTGGTATATCTGCAGTAATGACTAAATCTTGTGCTACTAAATGATTGGCGATAAATTGGTCGGCAGCATCAAAACCGGCTGGCACAACTACTTTTTTTATGAACATTGATAATGGTGTAGTAACAAAGTGGTTTGCAACAAGGATCGTTGTAATTTTTCTTTTTATTGCAGCACGGAAGATAATGTCCTTAATTTGTTTAGGGCAGGCATCGCCATCAATCCAAATCTTCATGGATTAACGATATTTTCGGTAAAAGTCAGAGCGCTTAAACAATCGGGGTAACCTTCTTTTAGGCTAATTATTTTTCAACGAAGTGTACCATGGAATAAAAAATTTGGCGATCTTATCTATCGTGCATGGCATCTTTTCTAGCAGCTCCCCTCTGCCTGATTGCCAACTGTCTGCACCTACATTTAGAATGCAGGCGCAGAATCACCATTATTTCGATAACGTCAGCCAATTAAAACGTATTTTTCATTAGTTCAGATTCGTTGTAAGGATAAGATATTAGCCATCTAACGCTGTAAGGTGTAATATCGACCAAATATTCTAATAATAAATTTTAATTTAATGAAGCCTATTGATCATAATCGTGTAGTCCTATCTTTGTATTACCGTCTTTTATCTTATATGAAGCCTTTTTGGCCGATTCTCTTATTAGGTTTAGTTGCTAATATCTTGTACTCGATGATCGATGCTGGCTTCACTTATATGATGAGGCCTTTTTTAGACAAAGGATTTATTAATATCGATATGTCATTTGTTAAAAAAATTCCATGGATTGTTTTATTGGGTATTGGTGCACGTGGTTTAGTCAGTGCAATGGGTAGTTATTGTATGACCTGGGTTGCGCGTTCAGTAGTGAAGACATTGCGACAGGCGGTATTTGCCCATATAGTAAAGTTACCTGCCAATTATTATGATCAAGCGACGTCGGGTCAGCTATTGTCAAAAATTATCTATGATGTTGAGCAAGTTGCACAAGTGAGTGCTGATACGTTAACCGATCTAGTACAAAATGTATGTTTGGTAGTCGGGTTGTTGGTAGTGATGATGATCATTAGTTGGCAATTATCATTGATGTTTTTATTAACGATTCCTCTGATAGGTGCAATTGTTAATCTCACCAATAAGCGTGTACGTCGAATTAGCCATAAAGTCCAGCAAGCCATGGGTGAAGTCACCGAAATTGCTGCTGAAGCGATCGATGGGTATCGGGTCGTACGTATTTTTGGTGGAGAACGCTATGAAATCGCCAAATTTAACAATGCTATTGAAACGTCTCGTCGAAATGATATGAAGGTAGCCATTAGCAAAGCAATCAATGTGTTTAGCGTTCAATTAATCATTGCATTTGCGATTGCAATGATTATTTTTGCTGCAATTAAGCTTGCAACAACGATTACCATTACTGCCGGTTCATTTTTGGCCATTATTGCAGCCATGTTGCAGCTAATCAAACCTATGAAAACCTTAACTAGTTTAAATGCAAATATTCAGCGTGGTTTGGCTGGTGCGGAAAGTGTATTTGCTTTGCTAGATAAAGTCATTGAGTCAGATAAAGGTATTCGATTAAGAGAACGAGCGCAAGGATCGATAGAGTTTTCACAGGTTTCTTTTGCTTATCGTGATGGGAAGGATGTCTTGCATGATATCAATTTCAGTATCTATGCCGGAGAAACGGTTGCTCTTGTTGGTCACTCAGGAAGCGGAAAGACAACTATTGCTAGTTTGATACCACGATTTTACCAGGCAACTCGTGGGTGTATTACTTTAGATGGCATCGAACTAAATCATTTATCGTTAACCAGCCTAAGAGAACAAATTGCTTTGGTTAGTCAACAGGTGACTTTGTTTAACGACACATTGGCTAATAATATAGCGTATGGCTGTTTTGACGTCGATCGTGAGCAAATTATACAAGCAGCTAAACTGGCTTATGCGGATGAATTCATCCAACAGTTACCGCAAGGTTATGATACGCGTATTGGTGAAAATGGTTTACTATTGTCTGGTGGTCAGCGGCAACGGTTAGCGATTGCAAGGGCCATATTAAAAGATGCTCCTATTCTTATCCTTGATGAGGCTACCTCTGCTCTAGATAGTGAGTCTGAATATTATATTCAAGCAGCTTTAGAGCGAGTTGTTAAGAATCGCACAACCTTAGTGATTGCTCATAGGTTATCAACAATCAAGCGAGCTAATAAAATTATAGTTGTGCATCAAGGTTGTGTTGTTGAGCAGGGCACGCATGAAGAACTGATAGCATTACAAGGACATTATACGCAATTATATGCATTACAAGACTCAACAATGGCTGCATCTGCAGACTGACAAACTACAACCACAAGAGTTTAGAGTATAATGATCGAAAAATTTGTTAGTAAAGTATGGTACTCTAAATCGTATTGGGCATGGCTACTTTTTCCTTGTTCATTGATTTACCAAATTATTGTTACAATAAGACGAAAATATTTACAGCACATACAACAACACCATATCGTACCTATTATTGTTATTGGTAACTTGACTGTTGGGGGGGTTGGTAAAACGCCTTTGGTCATTGCTTTAGCGTTAAAGCTGCGTGCTAAAGGTCTACGTGTAGGAATTGTTAGTCGGGGTTATGGTGCGAAGGTTTGTCATTATCCCTATGAAGTTATGGCAGCTGATCCAGCTACAATGGTTGGTGATGAACCGTTATTACTGGCTAAAAAAACCTGTTCTCCAGTAGTTATTTCACCTGTACGAATGGCTGCTGTGCGTTATCTCTTAGACAAGTATGATAGCCAGGTTATTATTAGTGATGATGGTTTGCAACATTATGCCATGGGGCGTGCTGTTGAAATATTAGTGGTTGATGGTCAGCGTGGTTTAGGCAATGGGTTATGTTTACCTGCTGGTCCATTACGGGAAGGAAAAAAGCGCTTACAAGAAGTTGATTTTATTGTAGTCAATAGCGGTTATTGGCCTCAGGCGTATGAAATGACCTTAGCCGTTGGCAAACCTTGTTCAATAAAGACTGGCAGTATGGTTTCATGGTCTCAACTGCATGGACAGGTTGCTGCTGTAGCAGCTATTGGTAATCCAGAACGATTTTTTACCACATTAAAGACAAGGGGAATCTCGTTTACTCCCTATGCATTTCCTGATCATCATGTATTTCAGCCATGGGAGTTGAATTTAACAGAAAAAATAATAGTAATGACCGAAAAAGATGCCGTAAAATGCAATGATTTTGCCACAGAAACCATGTATTTTGTTCCTGTTGAGGCTAATCTAAGTGATAGTTTTTGGAATGCGCTCTGGTCGCATCCTGAATTGAAAGGGTTGTTTATATGAATTTAAAACTGCAGATAACAGTTTTTTTAAGCGTTATGATCTATCTTAGCAGTATTTGTTATGGTGAGGATTTAATATTGCCGGCGTTCTTACCAACTGATGCTAAGCATGCTAATTGGTCTTTTTCTGGCTTAGTGACTAATGAATCAGGAGATCTTTATAGTTATTTTTTTGAGATGCAGCGTGATGGTCAACAGTATCAGATTTATAGTGCTCTTTTTGATGGCCAAACTAAAAAACCAATTTTTATTGAGCAAGATTCGGCAATCATTGAGCAACCAAATGTCTATAACTGGAGGGTAGGTCGAGCTTTTTTACGATTTAATCCTATTAATGATAGTTGGATTTTTGGTTTAACAACGGCAGATAAAAAAGGTTTCAATTTTAAAGTCGATATGCTTAACCAGTCGACTAGTAACTACCAAGTACAGAAAATAACCTCGAATATATCATTTTTCATCACGCAGACCAGTCATTTAAATGGCCACATTTATATCAATAGTGATAAATCAGAACAATTTGTAATGGCTAATCAAGCTTGGTTTCGCCAGGTTTGGCAGATTAGATCACAACAGAATTTGCATCCAGTGACGGGATTATTTTGTCGTTTTGATGATGGCCATGGATTTTATTCAATGAATATATTGGAAGAGAGTGCGTTACAAGGTGCGGTAACGGGTGCCTGCGATATGCAAGGCAATTCAATTGCTATTTCACAATTCATCAATGTGACTGATTTAAAAAATAGTAATTGGCATATAGATGTTACTTCGCCTAGCCATCATCTACTGTTAGAAAATTTACTAGACAACCCATCTTTGGTCGCTGGTTTTGTTTCTGAAAAGGGCCATGATGGTTTTTGTTTATTATCTAACGATCTATTTTATCAGTCTACTAAAACAGGACTTACGGAAAATTTTAATCGCTCCACTAAAGAATAAATATCATTGTTCTGGCTAGGGCAATCAATCAGATTCATCTTGAACTTGGCTATTTTCTGGATGCCGCGAACAAGTCGAGGCATGTAGGCGGGAGAATGAATTGTCAACACGCCCTATAGATCCCATTGTTTTAGAGTAAACTCGCAGCAACGATTAATCCTAGAAAACGCAGTTGAAATTTGAGATATTTCGTCAACTTATTGATTCT
>JBMLTO010000065.1:0-20323 GCA_049239925.1 Legionella sp.
TGGAGCTCTTTTAACAAAAAATTGATTAATTTGATAGTTTCGAAAGAGGTCTAATCTTGATGACGAGAATAATCCAATTCGTCCCGAATAATAGGTTCGCAAAACCTGCGTTGCCAAATACCTCGCTCTCGTTTAGTTTTCCGCGACACACTAACGAGCTCTAATGGTTCAATTTGACGTGAAAAACAACTTTTAATGAAACCCAGTCGTTGAGAATAATTTGCATCATTTGGTGGTAACGTCATCATCAGATGAAAATGATCGGGCAATACCACGACACCATCAATTATAAATGGATAACGTTCAATAACCTGATTAAATGCCTGGCGTAGTTCATTTATTCTTTGGATTAATCAATCACTACTTCTATCTTGAAGCACTACCGTGAAAAAATAGCATGTGCCTGGAATGATCAATCTACGATATTGCATGTGGTTTGGACTTGTATAAAATTCCTTGAGCGCATAGGCTCGATCCAATGACTGTATTTTGGCAAGGATTTTTATCTGTAACCCTGGATTTCAATACGTTATTGTTGGGCAAAGGCCAAACCTACAACTGATTGATTAAATTTTAATGCGACACCCCTGGAAGATTAGACTTGTCATTTGTTTAATTTTGTAGCATTATCTACTTCAGCTTAGACCACAGCTCATTACTGAGCATCAGTCTAGCGATTGCAAACTGGTTTTATAGTTGATATTAGAATCGTTATATGATGAGTTTGCTATGATTAATCAACAGATTAGGGCAATGAATCAGGTCCATCTTTAACTTGGCCATGTCCCGGATGCCGCGAGCAAGTCGCGATACATAGGCGGGGGGATGAATTGTCAACACGCCCTAGTATGTACAGCAGTGATCAATTTTTTTGAGCGTACGGTAGTAACATACTAATTTGTTTTCATAGTGTTTAACCTGTAAATTATTGCTAATAATCGCGATAGTTACGATAACTATAATCATTTACAAAGGCTATAGCCAATTAAAATAAAAAGGTACGCGAAAAACGATTTAAATGCTGTGAATAATATTTTTTAAGCTATTGAGTAGCCACTGAATGAATGAGGGATTATGCGTCAGCTGAATAGGATTACAAAGCGAGTGACTAATGTAGTCAATGCACTTATAGGTCAAATAAGTTGGATAAGTCCACCATGGTTAAGGTCGGTTATCAACCTCTTTAATAAGAGACCAGGATTTTCTTGGGTCTTGTTAAGCATTTTTCTAGGTTTTTGTTGTGTTGCCATGTATCAATATCAACTAAATCGAGATGAGCCAACGTCTGCTCCAGTTGCTGTGGTCATTACCCCTCCAAAGGCGGCCATCATTCAAGATGAACAATTGATCAGATCGCCACTTACCATTGAGTTTTTTGCTAATAACAAAAATCAAGATGAGCCGGTACCTAAATCAGTAGCACCACTTGCACTGTTAGGAAAGAATGCTACCGGGATTAAGCTGTCACCCGCTATTGATGGTGAATGGATTTGGGAGAATGATAATCGTTTATTGTTTGTGCCAAAGGATGATTGGCTTGCTGGGCAGACATATTCCATACATTTTAGCAAAGAAACGTTCACTACTGAAGCAAATATCTCACGCATGGACTATCATTTTTCTACCCTACCAATGATAGTAAGTACAGATTCCTTGGTTTTATTTCAAGATCCAGTGAATCCCAAATTACGGCAAGCACTGGCTACTATCAAATTCAATTATGCTGTTGATCCTGGTAGTCTTGAAAGTCATACTCGTCTAATTTCTTTGGCTTCGAGCAATCAGTTGCCTGGTAGCGAGACGCCCCTTAAATTTCGTTATACCTATGATCAGTTTAAGCGTACGGCATATTTGCGTTCAGAACCGTTAGTAATCGATGATAAAGGCGCTTTACTTACACTGAATTTAAGTAAAGGTATTCAATCATTAGCTGATCATCGTGCCGTTACGAGTAGTGCATTAAACAAAACATTGCTTATTCCAAACCGATCGGATTATTTTAAGGTTATTGCTGCTTCGGCAACGATTGTGCGCAATCAAGATGATAGGCCTGAGCAAATATTAAGTATAGAAACATCCTTGGGAATCACTGAAGCCGAATTAAAAAAATTTTTGCATGTTTATTTGTTACCAAAAAATCATCCGACAACCGCTGATGAAGATGAACAGACAAATTATGAATGGCATAATCCAGGTGAAGTGTCGCCTCGGTTGCTTGCGTTATCAACACCATTAGCAATTCAAGCCATACCATCTAATAGTAATTTTTCAACCTTGCATAATTTTAAGTTTCATAGTCAGTCAACACGTTATTTGTACATTAAAATAGATAAAGGAGCTCGTGCATTCGGCGATTTTGAATTGTCTCGTGATTACGAGGCCGTTCTGAAGGTTCCAGAATACCCACGTGAAATAAGTTTTATCCATAAAGGCTCATTATTAGCTTTAGGAGGCGAGCAAAAACTTTCTGTTCTGGTTAGGGGAGTGCCATCAGTGCAGTTTAGCTTTGCAAGAATATTACCGGATAATATCAATCATCTGGTGACGCAAACTAATGGTGATTTTAATAATCCACTTTTTATCAACCAAAGTTTTGATGAACGTGACATAAGCGAAATATATCACGAAGTACGAAATTTTGATGTTTCAGATTTGGGGAAACAGCAATATACAGCCGTTGATTTTTCCAAATACTTATCTAAAGCATCCAATCTTGCCGGCCCAGGTCCTCATGGTTTATTTTTATTGCGGGCAAAAGGTTGGGATCCTAGTGCTCGCCAATGGTTAGATGTTGAGTCTAAGCGGCTAATATTACTGACTGATTTGGCATTGATTGTTAAGAACAATAAAGATTCTACACACGATGTTTTTGTTCAATCGATTAGCCAGGGGACGCCACAAGCTAATGTAAAGGTCAGTGTACTAGGCAAAAACGGTTTATCTGTATTGACACGGAGTACAGATGCCGAGGGTCGAGTTAGTTTTCCAAATTTAAACGACTATATGTTTTCAGCATCCGAACCTGTGGCGTATTTGGCAACTCAAGGCAGTGATGTTTCATTTATCCCTTACAATAATACACAACGGGAATTGCAGTATTCTCGTTATGATGTTGGAGGTATTTACAGTTTAGATCAAGATCCTCATAACTTAACTGCTTATTTATTTTCCGATCGTGATCTTTATAGACCAGGAGAGTCTATTCATGTGGGAATGATTATAAAACAGGGTTATGTCCAACCTGAAGCATCTGGACTCGCTTTGCAGGCAACTGTGGTTGATCCTCGTGGCACTACAATTTATGATAGAAAACTTACCTTGAATGATTTGGGCTATTTGTCGTTAGATTTTTCTACCGATGCAGCGGCTCCAACAGGGCAATATTTGGTTAATTTATACATTAGTAAAGATAATCATCCCACTAGCCAATTAGGTTCTCTAAATATACAAGTAGCTGATTTCCAACCCGATCATCTGCGTATTAATAGTCGTTTTTCACAGCCACTCAGCAAGGGCTGGCTTAATCCTGAAGGTCTTTTTGTAAATGTAGAGCTCTCGAATTTATATGGTTTTCCTGCTGCGAATAGGCGTTTAACCAGTAAAATTTTGCTGGAACCAACGGCTGTCAAATTTACTAAGTACCAAGATTATACCTTCGTTGATCCATTGGTTAATCCAAAAAAGCCAGCTAAGTTGTTTACTGATGATTTGCCTGATAGCAAAACTGACGGACAAGGACAGGCTAAGCTTGATCTTCATCTTGATCGTTTTGAGCAATCAACATATCAGCTGACTTTGTTTGCCGAAGGATTTGAGGCTAATGGTGGGCGTGGTGTCTCGACTCAATTGACCGCATTGGTCAGTTCTTCACCTTATTTAATTGGCTATAAACCTGATGGCGATTTGCGTTATGTTAAGCAACATGAACAACGAAATATTCAAGTAATTGCAGTTGATCCACACTTAAGTCAATTATCCTTGCCTAATTTAACCATGCAATTAGTTGCATTAGAGCCGGTTTCAACGTTGGTTAAGCGTCCTAATGGTACTTACAAGTATCAATCGATTATCCAGAATAAATTGATCAGTAGTGAGGCCTTTACCGTTGATAAGCAGGGAAGTAGTTATCGTCTTCCAACTGAAGTAATTGGCGATTTTGCTATTAATATCTTGGATAAAAACGGTCAGCAACTCAGTCACCTATCTTATAGTGTGGTAGGGGCTAGTCAGCAGCCGCTATCTAGGAATGCCGAGCTAAATGTAAAATTAAATAAGTCGAAATTTAAAGCGGGTGAAGATATCGAATTGCAAGTAACGGCACCTTTTACTGGTGCTGGTTTAATCACTCTTGAGCGGGACAAAGTATATTCATTAAAATGGTTCAAAACTGATAACACGAATTCAGTTCAAACAATACATATTCCGGATGATTTTCAAGGTAATGGTTATATCAATGTGGTATTTGTAAGAGATTGGAAGTCACCTGATATTTTTGTCAGCCCTCTCAGTCATAGCATCGTACCATTTACTATTGATAATAGTGAGCATGCGATCAAAATTGATTTAACAGTGCCTCCAGTAGCTAAGCCTGGCGACGTGCTGACGATTAACTATCATGCTGATAAGCCTGGTAAAATAGTTGTGTTTGCTGTCGATGAGGGTATTTTACAAGCTGCTAAATATCGAGTGCCTGATCCATTAGGGTTTTTCTTTCAAAAACATGCCCTAGAAGTCTCCACTCATCAAACAGTTGATCAAATTCTACCTCAATATATGCGTGAGCGTGAATTATCTTCAGTGGGGGGGGATGGTGGTGAAGAGCTGGTATCCAAATATTTAAATCCGTTCAAACGTAAAGCGGAGGCCTCTGTCGCATTTTGGTCTGGCATTATTGACGCAGATACTACCGATAGGCAAATCAGTTATAGCATTCCTGATTATTTTAATGGTAGCTTAAAAACAATGGCGGTTGCTGTGGCTTCCGATTCGGTTGGGGCAGTCGAAAAGACGACCGATGTCAGGAGTGATTTTATTATTAGCCCTAGCCTTCCTAACTTTGTAGTACCAGGCGATGAGTTTGAGGTGACCGCAACTGTCGCTAACAATGCAAGCAAAATGGCTAATGATCAAGTGAGCATTGAGCTAAAGGTTTCTCCTGGACTAGTCATGATTGGTGATAGTTCAAAAACAGTTGCCATCCCATATGGTCAAGAGCAGACCGTAAGATTTAAGCTACATGCTAAGGATGCGCTCGGTTCTAAACGAATAACCGTCATAGCCACTAATGGTAACAAATCAAGTAGCCTAGATGCCTCTATAGGTATCAGACCTGCTACTAATTTTTACACATCGATAGTGAGTGGAATTAGTCATGATACTCAAAAAATATTACCGATTGCTCGCACGCTTTATCCGCAATACCGTCGAGTTCGTGGTGTGATATCGACTAGCCCGCTCAGCTTGGTGGTTGGTCTACAACAGTATCTCGATGAGTACCCTCATGGTTGTACGGAGCAATTAATTAGCAAAGCAATACCGCAATTAGTTTTAGCTAATGAACCCTGGTTCAAGAAGAAATCGGGTTCTGTGCAAGATAAAATTAGGAAGGTAATCCAAACGCTCGGGCAGAGACAAATGTCAAATGGTGCCTTTGGTTACTGGCCTAATGTTGGTCAAAATACCAATAATACATTTGCTTCTCTATACGCTATGCATTTTTTAACAGAAGCTAAGTCTGCTGGTCACTCGGTACCAAATGATTTGTTTACTGCTGGGATTAGTTTTTTGAAAGATTTTGTTAGTGATAGTCCCAAAACCATAGATGATGCACGTTTGCAGTCGTATGCTATTTATCTTTTAACCCTCAATGAGGTCATCACCAGCAATTATCTAACTAACTTGCAGTTTTATCTTGATAAAAATCTCCCAGATGAATGGCAACATGAAATCATAGGAGCCTATATAGCCGCCACCTATAAGCTTCTTCAACGTGAAGCAGAGGCTAATAAACTGATCGACACCTATACGGTTCAATCAAAAGTAGATAGGCATTCAGATTTTTATAATAGCAATACTGAGGATGCTCAGTATTTGTATCTTTTGTCCAAACACTTCCCTGATCATCTCTCCGAAAAAGGTGAACAAATCGTGCGAAATTTGGTTTCATCTTTGAATGCGGAAGGTTTAAACACTATTTTTGCAGCATATTCTAGTTTAGCTTTGGGTGCATATAGTCATGTTAATAACCAAACAATCCATCCACGTTTAATTATTGCTGAAGCGACTGCCGAATATGATCAAAAAATTCTCGCGAATACTAAACAATCCTTGGTTGCAGCAGCTATCGATCCAAACGCGAAACAAGTTAATTTTGGTAATCCAGATCATGGGAGCTTTATTTATCAATTAATTGAAGCCGGTTTTGATCGAAAACCTAATGAACGGCCTGTTAATCAAGGTATAGAGATTTCACGAGAATATCATGATGAACAGGGTAAAATTGTAGATAGTGTACCTGTTGGTAGTGAAATTGAAGTGCATCTAAGGTTTAGGGCTCTTGGCGATCATTACTTACATGATGTTGCAATTGTTGATCTGCTTCCTGGCGGATTTGAGTTGATTTCAAATTCGATACAGCATGATAAACTTGATTATGCTGATGTCAGAGACGATAGAGTTGTTCTCTATACCGGTATAGATTCATCTATCCAAGAGCTGGTTTATCGCATCAAAGCTACTACTATTGGGCGATTTACTATTCCTGCTATTTTTGCTGAATCGATGTACGAGCCAGGAGTCAAGGGGCAAGGATTGGCGGGCACAATCACAATAACTAGTGTAGAATAACTAAATTGTTCTAGCCAGGTGATGAGTTATGCGTAATATAAGTAAATTAGATCGCGTATTGATGGAAGTAGACAATGTGATGCGCACATTATTTATTCCTGAGCAACGTTGTAGCCAACGTGTTTACCCGGCAGCCAGTCTTAATGACGCGTCCATGACCCAAAGAGAAAAAAAACATGTTGCCGGTTTGATGAGGGTTAATCATGCCGGGGAAGTTTGTGCGCAGGCTCTTTATCAAGGGCAAGCGTTGACAGCGCAATTAACGAATATTCGTGATCAGATGGCACACGCAGCAGCTGAAGAAATTGATCATTTAGCTTGGTGTGAGCAGCGTTTGCGTGAGTTAGATAGTCACCCTAGTATTTTAAATCCATGTTGGTATTTAGGCTCGTTTATGATTGGTCTCATAGCTGGCAGCGCTGGCGATCGTTGGAGCTTGGGGTTTGTTGCTGAAACGGAGCGTCAAGTAACGGCTCATTTGGCTAATCATGTACAACGATTACCCAGACAAGATAAAAAAACAAGAGTAGTATTAGAGTCAATGCATGAAGATGAAGCGCAACACGCAAAACTGGCTGAACAAAGTGGGGCTGCTTCGTTACCGTATCTAGTCAAAAAAATCATGAGTTGCATTTCAAATGTAATGACTAAAAGTAGCTATTATGTTTAGTTCCTGTCTTTAAAACCAACTAATTTCGGTGGCTAATGAGGAGAAACCATGTATTGGTGAACCTTTTTTATGATGGTTGTCATCGGTGAGTTCATGGTAGGAGTGTTGATCTGGATCCACTAGCTGATGGCCAGTAAAATATCTTGCCCGTACCCTACTATTAGATAATTGTTTTTAGGTTTCTAATCAGCTAGAGTTCTCAATTTAATTAAATCATTACGAATATATTGTGCAACTAATTAGAAACTTGGTGCTTACTACATTATTTTTTTTGAATAATGCGCTAGTAGCCCAAGGAGTAATAAACTCTCATCATTCGTCGGTCTGGCCTAAATCAGTTTTTGAACGTATTCGCGATATTTGGATGCATGGCGATAATGAACTATATCTGACCGGTTATGCTTGGCATAATCGTTATACGTATCCTCGTGAGAAATTAAAGAGCTATAATGAAATTGCCTTGGGTGGTGGCCTGGGTAAAGGTTTTTATGATAACGATGGTGATTGGCATGGGTTGTATTCATTTGCATTTCTTGATTCACATAAAAATATTCAACCGGTTGTAGGATATTCTTTTCTGAAAGTATCTAACCTAAATGATTTGTGGAGATTTGGTGTAGGAGCTACAGTATTTATCACCTCCAGGGCTGATATTTTTCATCGTATCCCTTTTCCTGGTGCATTGCCGTGGATATCTTTGAATTACCAACGTGCAACACTATCTGCTACTTACATCCCGGGAAGTCGTGGAGCAGGAAATGTATTATTTTTAGTAGCTAAATGTACGTTATAAAACAATATTAGGGCGTGTTGACAATTCATTCTCCCACCTACGTGCGGCAACTTGTTCACGGCATCCATTCGCTCTTAATCAGCGGCAAATGTTTTCATACCGATCACGCCATTCTGGATTTAGGTTCTCAATCAAATTTAACGTCCACAGCCTGCACCAGTTTTTGAATCGCTGTTCACGTCAGCCTCTACATCAGTTTCATGAACCTCATCGTCAACCAACATATGCACTGTACTTAGCTGTAAATCGTGAAATCAGGCTATTCCAATGACAACGAACGATACTACCATTAATCAATTCCCATTCAAGCTCAGGATGTTGTATAAGATCTTTAAACATTTTCATCTATTTGTCTTTTGACGACCAACGATTCAATGGTTGATCAATAGAATTCCAACATTCGAATTCTATGGGTAGGTCTCGCCAAGGGCAGCCAACAGGCATGCGATATAACATTGCCTCAACCATCATGCGAAGATTAGACTTGTCATCTATTTAATGTTGTAGCATGATCTCCTTCAGCTTAGACCACCGCTCATCACTGAGCATCAGTCTAGCGATTGCAAACTGGTTTTATAGTTGATATTAGAATCGTTATATGATGAGTTTGCTATGATTAATCAACAGATTAGGGTAATGAATCAGGTTCCTCTTTAACTTGGCCATTTCCTGGATGCCGCGAACCAGTTGTGGCACGTAGGCGGGTGGATGAATTGTCAACATGCTCTAGTGAGGGCAGAATGAATTTATTAGAAAAAATGGTTCAATTAGAAGAGCGTGCACAAAACTTTGGACTGTGTTGGGAGAGCTCAGCACAGATCATGGCTCAGATTCTTAGTGAGTATCATGAAGTGAGTGAGCATTTGCAGATGGATGCCAATCAAGACCGATTAAAAGAAGAGATCGGCGATTTATTGCATGCAGTTTTTTCTTTATGTGTGTTCTGCCAATTGAATCCTATCCAAACAGTTAAGGAGTCTCTTGATAAATTTGAGAAGCGTTTGAAAGCAGTGGAGCTGCTTGCAAGTGAACAGGGGTTAGATAACCTAAAGGGTCATTCATTCGCAGAATTAATGAGTTATTGGCGTAAAGCAAAAGCATTGGTCGGTTAAACCCCGAACAGTTATCTTAGAAGTCTTGGTTCTCGACTTTAGCCATTTTTCCCAGGACCGTTCGCCCTGAGGCGCGTGCTACGCACGCGTCTCGAAGGGTTTTCTAGGCAGCAAAAGTGAGCTGATCGATCAAAGAGTTACTGCTTTCTTTTGAGCATTTGTGTCAATCAATCTGATTTTCAGACGTTGAAAAATACTCTACTCTATAATTGGTTGTAGAATAACTAGATTGGCATCCGGCCTGCTGTTCTGTTGATTTTTGCGTATAGGATTTGCTTACAGTTAATGATCTGGACTAAAAATCTAAAGCAAGGAGTTGTCCTTCAATCTTTTTTTGAATGGTACCGAGAAGAGGACTCGAACCTCCACGGAGTTTCCCCCACTAGCACCTGAAGCTAGCGTGTCTACCAATTCCACCACCTCGGCAATAGCTGCTAAACTACTTAAGATTCTTTGAACTGTCAAATATTATTTTCTTTTTTAATGGATGTTGTTATCAGTTATAGACTTATAGGTTTTTTTCCATTAAGACCTGCTAATTTGCCCGAGGATACTCATGATATATGATGACTCAAACGAGATATTAAGGTGCTACGGAATGACGGATGAAAGATGGTATAATTATCTTTTGTGTTAATGTATTGAAATGACTATTTTAGAACATATCGAAAAGCTGGTTGATCTCGGCTACGCTTACTTGCCTAGATTACAGCCAGATATATCTGCCGTGTTGAATACTCGGATTATCGCTCATCGTGGAGCTCATGATCACCCTCAATCTATTTGGGAAAATACCAAGGCAGCATTTGCGCGTGCGCAACTTCTTGGTTGTTGGGGCATTGAGTTCGATATTCATGCCTGCGCAGACGGACAGTTGGTCATCAATCACGATCCAACCTTGCTACGTTTATGGGGGCATGATGTTCCTATTGCCGCGATTACCAGAGCTGAATTGGAAATATTAGTCCCTTCTATACCCAATTTACCTGATATTGTTGCTTGTTATGGTGGAGTGCTACATTTGTTTATAGAGTTAAAATCACCGTTTCACGCATGTCATACCTTACAAAATGCATTGAAGTCATTAACACCTTGTGTAGATTACCATTTACTTAGTTTAGATGAGACGATTTTTGCAAATTTACAGGGTTATTTCCCTTCTGAATCCATGTTACTCGTCGCGCAACACAATAATGTAAGGCACTACTGTAATCTTAGTATTGAAAAAAAATATGGTGGTGTCTTAGGGCATTATCTTTTGATGCAGGGTAACCATCTAGCCAGTTTACAGGCTGCAGATCAACTGGCTGGGGTTGGTTTTATTAATTCAAAATATAGTTTATATCGTGAATTAAACAGAGGGGTGCAATATTGTTTTACCAATAATGCGCAAGGTATTTTAGATTATTTAAAAGAATTACAGGCACCTGCTTAGCCTACAAATGCAGGTGCTTACGTTAGGGCTAGATCATGTCTGCTGGGTTAACAAATTCAGCAAATTGCTCGGCAGTGAGATAACCAAGTTTAATTGCTGCATCTTGCAGTGAACTATTATCATGGTGTGCGGTTTTGGCTATGCTTGCAGCTTTATCATACCCTATATGTTGATTCAATGCTGTTACAAGCATGAGTGAATGATTAAGGTAATAATCAATCATGGTCTTGTTGACTTGTAGTCCTTCGACGCAAAATTCTTGAAAGGAGCGACAGCTATCAGCCAATAGATTTAAAGAATGCAATAGATTGTTTATGATAACAGGTTTGAATACGTTCAATTCAAAATTACCTTGGCTGGCAGCAATTGCAACTGTCGTATCATTGCCCATGACTTGGGCGCACACCATCGTCATGGCTTCTGCTTGAGTCGGGTTAACTTTGCCTGGCATAATTGATGAACCTGGCTCATTTTCTGGTAATAGTAACTCACCGATACCGCAGCGAGGGCCTGAGCCTAACCAACGTAAATCGTTGGCAATTTTCATCAAGGCACAGGCTAAGGTTTTCATAATGCCATGCGCCATTACCAAAGGTTCATGAGCCGCTAGGGCTGCAAATTTATTAGGGGCTGATGCGAAGGGAAGGCCTGTTAGTTTTGCAATATGGGCAGCAGCTTTTTCAGCAAACTGGGGGTGGGTATTTAGGCCTGTTCCTACTGCTGTACCGCCTAAAGCGAGTTCGTATAATTCAGGTAGAACTTTTTCTATTCGCATTAGGCAGGCATCTAATTGAGCAACATAACCAGAAAACTCTTGCCCGAGAGTCAGTGGAACTGCATCTTGCAAGTGTGTTCTACCAATTTTAATGATATCTTTAAAAGCTGTCATTTTTGCTGCTAAACCATGCCGTAATAGACGGACAGATGGTATTAATGTTTTATGGATTGCTAGTACTGCAGCTATATGCATCGCTGTGGGAAACGTATCGTTAGACGATTGTGACATGTTGACATCGTCATTAGGATGAATCGGTTTTTTACTGCCAGGTATCCCTCCAGCTAATTCAATAGCTCGGTTTGAAATAACTTCGTTAGCATTCATATTCGATTGTGTACCACTTCCCGTCTGCCAAACATGCAAAGGGAAATGGGCATCGAGCTGTCCCATACTAACTTCTTCTGCTGCACGCACGATTAATTGGGCTTTCTCTGCAGAGAGCTTTCCTAGTTCTTGATTGGTTAGTGCTGCTGCTTTCTTGAGCAGGCCAAATGCATGAATGAGTTCACGCGGCATAATATCGTTGCCAATATTGAAATGATGGAGGGAGCGTTGGGTTTGGGCTCCCCAATATTTATCCGTCGGGACAGCGATTTCACCCATGCTATCTGTTTCTATGCGTGTCGTTACCATTTATCTTTACTCTCAGTCAAAATAAAGCAACAATTTTAACACAGACTAGTCTTCGAGTAACACTACATGAAACTTATAAGAATATATCAACCAGGACATTACCAGGTCGGACAATTAGTAGAGCTATCTGCCAGCGCAGCACAGCATGTTGGCACTGTGTTGCGTATGCAACAACATGATCAATTCGTCTTGTTTTCTGGGAGTAATCAGGAATATTTATCAGTGATTACCGATATTCAAAAGAAAAAAGTAATCGTTAAAATAGTTGCTGCAAACACCATTGATCGTGAATCTTCATTGAAAATTCATTTGGCTCAAGCCATATCCAAGGGAGAGCGGATGGAGTTAGTGATTCAAAAGACAGTTGAACTCGGGGTAAGCAGTGTGACACCAATTATAAGTGCTCGTTGTGTGGTCAAACTTGATTGTGAACGGTTAGAGAAAAAGCGATTGCAGTGGCAAGCAATTGCTATAGCTGCCTGTGAACAGTCTGGTCGTAATTGCGTGCCGGAAATTCTTGCTCCAATGTCGATCGACGATTATTTACGACAGTGTTCCCAACGTCTAAAATTCATTTTATACCCTGGCGCTAGTAAATCGTGGCGCGATTATCCTGTTGAAGAACAAGAGTTAGCACTGCTGATTGGACCAGAAGGAGGCTTAACTGGAGCAGAAATTGATACAGCAATGTCGAGACAATTTTTGCCCCTCTCATTGGGGCCCCGAATATTGCGAACAGAAACGGCCGCCATTGCTGCACTTGCATTATTTCAAGCAGTTAGTGGCAACTTATAAGATGCATCGATAATATCTAGCCAATTCAACCAATCATAGGCGTATCCTTTCTTTGTTTTATTTAGGATACCGTATTGTCTTACGGCATAAAAATATAACTGCCAGTCTCTCAGTACCTAACATCCATGACCTGACTGCTTAAAGTAGAGCGTGTGCAACATGAGTTATCATAGTAGTGGAAGTGAAATTGTAAAAAATTTCTGATTACGTAGTATTTTTAATGAAGATGGCTGTATCAGCTAATGGACAAAAACTACTACGGCTATGTTGTGGAATAGTCTCTGATTGACTATGCCATCGCTTTAGCAGTGAATTTTTGGTCGTGATAACCTTGTAATCAACGTTAAGAGCCCCCATTATGAGGAGGATAAGCTAGTCTCTTTTTTTGGCTTAGGCTCTAAGGTTAAGTGTAATTTTTTTAATGAATGAGGATTTTTATGAGTATGCACATTAAAGTTGTAACCGATCAAAATTTTGAGCAAGAAGTTTTACAATCCAGTAAACCGGTTTTATTAGATTTTTGGGCGGAGTGGTGTGGACCTTGTCGGGCACTAACCCCTATTCTAGAAGAAGTTGCGGCTTCAAGCAGCGATAAGATAACGATTGCTAAAATCAATGTTGATGAAAATACTGAAGCGGCTGCAAAATATGGTGTGATGAGCATTCCGACTTTAATTTTATTTAAAAATGGACAAGTAGCGGCAGAAAAAATAGGTTCTTTGAACAAGTCAGAGCTAACTGCTTTTATTGATAGCAATCTATAATTTTTCGATTGTCTAGCGCTGTTCCCATGATACGTGGGGTGAAAAATGTCCTGGTACTTGGCAAATTTTTTTTGTCATGTACAGGACAATCGCGTAATAAGTTATGGTATTTGATATTAAACTGTGATAGAGTTCTATATCAAGTGGTGTATTATATAATTTTCATGAGTTAAATTGCCCACTTATTATTAAGCAGCTATTTCTAGCTGACCTCCCGTGAAACTATTCTGGATATTCATTTCATTTAACCAACACATCAAGTGAGAAGTATGAATTTTAGTGAACTTAAGCAGTTGCCTATTGCGGACCTTGTTGATATCGCTCGTGAAAAAGGTATCGATAAAACCTCTACTATGCGTAAGCAAGAAGTTATTTTTTCTCTCCTTAAATCACATGCCCAAAAGGGTGAGGATATACATGGAGACGGTGTTGTAGAAGTATTGAGCGACGGTTTTGGCTTTTTACGATCTTCGGATGGCTCTTATTTGGCTGGCCCCGATGATATTTACGTTTCTCCTAGCCAAATCAGACGATTTGGGTTGCGTACAGGAGATACTGTTTCCGGGAAAATTAGGCCTCCTAAAGATAATGAGCGTTATTTTGCTCTGCTCAAAGTTGATCAAATTAATTTTGAGCCTCCAGAAAGTTTGCAACGTAAAATTTTATTTGAGAACCTGACGCCATTATTTGCTTCACAACGATTAGTCATGGAGCAAGGTAATGGTAGTACTGAAGACTTAACGGCTCGAGTGGTCGATCTATGTGCTCCATTTGGCCGAGGTCAGCGTGGTTTAATTGTGTCTCCACCGAAAGCAGGTAAAACCTTGATGTTGCAAAATATTGCACATTCAATTGAGAAAAATTACCCAGATTGTTACTTAATCGTGTTGTTGATAGACGAGCGTCCTGAAGAAGTGACGGAAATGCAACGCTCTGTCAAAGGAGAGGTTGTTGCCAGTACGTTTGACGAGCCAGCTAATCGTCATGTACAAGTTGCTGAAATGGTTATTGAAAAAGCAAAACGACTAGTAGAGCATAAACGCGATGTAGTTATCCTTCTTGACTCGATCACTCGATTAGCTCGAGCATATAATACGGTGATTCCATCGTCAGGCAAGGTACTAACTGGCGGTGTTGATGCGAATGCTTTGCAGCGACCTAAGCGATTATACGGAGCAGCACGCAATATTGAAGAAGGTGGTAGTTTGACTATTATTGCTACAGCTTTAGTCGATACTGGCTCTAAAATGGATGAGGTTATTTACGAAGAATTTAAAGGTACAGGGAATATGGAAATACATCTCAGTCGTCATATTGCTGAGCGTCGAGTATTTCCTGCTATTAATATTAATCGTTCAGGTACGCGGCGGGAAGATTTGCTTCTTAGCCCTGAGGAACTACATCGCACTTGGATATTACGTAAAATTCTACAGTCCATGGACGAGTGTGATGCTATTGAATTTTTGCTAGAGCGCATGAAAAACCACAAAACAAATGCTGAGTTTTTTGATGCGATGAAACGACAAGAATAATCGATTGTTTTAAGAGCACTGATACAGAACTTAGGAAGAATACCAAGTTCAAGCTAGTAGCTATGTTTAATGAAAAAGCTTAGAGAACCGAACTTGATCGCATTAAAGATAATTCTTAGCAATGAATGTCTGATTGGTATTCAGTCCTATGGTTTTTTTACGATTTAAAGAGGTAGGTGCTAGCAATGAAGTATGTCGATCTTAGAGACTTTCTAGCTCAGTTGGACAAAATAGGTTTATTAAAGCACATCGATCACCCTGTCTCTCCTCATCTTGAAATAACTACCATCAGTGATCGCGTTCTTCGTCAACAAGGGCCTGCGTTGCTTTTTAACCATCCAATGGGTCATCAGATACCAGTGCTTACCAATTTGTTTGGTACTGTGGAGCGAGTCGCATTAGCAATGGGCAAGGAAAGTGTGAGTGCTTTGCGTGAAGTTGGTCGCTTGCTAGCCACTTTGAAGGAGCCAGAGCCTCCCAAAGGTTTTAAAGATGCATTCAATAAATTGCCCTTATTAAAGCAAGCGTTTAATATGGCTCCTAAGTACGTGAGCAATGCTAATTGTCAAATGCATGTCTGGGAGAAAGATGAAGTTGATTTGACAAAATTACCGATACAAACTTGTTGGCCCGGAGATGTTTCGCCTTTAATTACTTGGGGGCTAGTGACCACAAGAGGACCTTACCAATCTCGTGAAAATATGGGTATTTATCGTCAGCAAGTTTTGGATAAAAACCATTTGATCATGCGTTGGTTGTCACATCGTGGTGGTGCTTTAGATTATCAAGCTTGGCAAAAAGAACATCCTGGAGAACGTTTCCCCGTTGCAGTAACGTTAGGCGCTGATCCTGCTACGATGCTTGCTGCGGTAACTCCAGTTCCCGATACCCTATCAGAATATGCATTTGCTGGTTTATTGCGTGGTGAGCGTACTCACTTGGTTAAGTGTATTGGTAATGATTTATCTGTTCCTGCCAGTGCGGAAATCATACTTGAAGGATATTTGCAGCCAGGCCATGAGGCACCAGAAGGACCATTTGGCGATCATACTGGCTATTATAACGAGATACAGCACTTTCCTGTCTTTACTGTAGAACGAATTACTCATCGCGATCAACCAATTTATCATAGCACTTATACAGGACGGCCACCGGATGAGCCTGCAATTTTGGGCTTGGCTTTAAATGAGGTATTCGTACCCCTTTTACAAAAACAATTCCCTGAAATTGTTGATTTTTATCTGCCGCCAGAAGGATGCTCTTACCGCTTGGCGATTGTTGCAATAAAGAAGCAATATCCTGGTCATGCGAAAAGGATAATGATGGCTGTTTGGTCATTTTTACGTCAATTTATGTACACTAAATTTGTTATTGTTTGTGATGATGATGTTGATATTCGCAATTGGCAAGATGTTGTTTGGGCAATGACCACACGGATGGATCCTATGCGTGATACGGTTATGATCGATAATACACCCATTGATTATCTTGATTTTGCTTCACCAGTATCCGGTTTAGGCTCAAAAATGGGAATGGATGCAACCAGTAAGTGGCTTGGTGAAACTCAGCGCGAATGGGGAAAGCCTATCACGATGGATAGCGAGGTGCTAGAGCGGGTAAATGGTTATTGGTCTAACTTAGGATTAGATTAAGATGGGTTCTTACCAAACAACTGCCGTTATTGAAAAATTAAATAGTTTAACTTCTAGTATTGTGCAGGTGATCTTGGGTCCCAAGCAATTTATTCCATATGAGGCAGGGCAATATTTAAAAATTTTACGCAAGGGAGATGAAGTTAGTTATTCAATTGCTAATGCTCCTATTGAGAACGGCAAATATGAGTTGCATATTCGTCAGAATCCTAGCAATCCTGCCAGCTCAACCTTCATGATTGAGTTGGAAAAATCAAATATGATTTCATTAGAATTGCCTTTTGGTGATTGTTCTCTGAGTCAGTTAGATAGAGACAAGCCTATTTTATTGATTGCAGGTGGAACTGGATTTGCACCAATTAAGGCTATGATAGAGCAACTAATGTTGCTAGGTCATACCGGTAACATAGTATTAATTCGTGGGATTCGTTCGCAAGATGATCTTTATATGGATAGCCTTACTTTGTTCTGGCACAAAACGATGCACAATTTTCATTGCTACACTTATGTATCAGAATCCAAGCATACATTGGCTAAAAAAATAATAGAAAATCATTTGCATCATACATTTAATTGGCAGACTGTTCTTGCTGGTCCATTTGATATGGTCTACAGTATTCGCGATGCGTTAGTTAATGAGGGTGTATCCGTACAAAATTTATTTTCTGATGCCTTTAGCTTCGAAATTAAATCGGTATGAGATATAACTGGATCATATGTAACTCCTATTTTAGCTGTGTCATTAATGAATGGCGTTGTAAGGTATCGAAGCAACAATCGTTGCCCGCTCGCGCAGGCATGATAGGTTTTTGCCATTGATAGAGAACAGCATCTATTACAATAAACTTTTACATGCTAGTAAAATGCGTGAGATGACAAGCAAGAGAAACATCGCAGGGATTGCCCAACGTAAATAACGGACAACCTCTGGTGCAACATAAGGATTCTTCAATCGCTTCACAAAAAGAGGATTCAAAAAAGTCATGCATAAAAAAATCATTAAGAATTGGTAACCAAGTATGATGCTGATGATTTGGGGCAGTATGCTATCAGGCTCTAATGCCGGATATTTTTGATTCAAAGCAAACATGGTTGCAATCAGAGTCAATAATGATGCCCCCCATGCGGTAAGGCTTGCTCCTAATGATGCTTCGCCAAATAAGGTCATAATTGTGGGGGATAATATAATTAAAAATAGGGGAGCAAAAGCAAATAAATGGGGCATTGAGATACGTTCCATTGATATCTTAGCTTCAAATCTAGGATAAAATCCTCCTGTTTGGTTTCTTACCAAGGAACGTTTAAAATCGATGCCTTGCATGGTCCAGCCAACTAAACCTACGCCTGAGCGAACGCCTGAATGATTAATTTGCTCTTGATTTTGGTAAAATTGAATTTCATTTGTAGTATTTTTAGATGCATCTAAAAAGAAAGTTAGACTTTGGCTATCAAATGGAAAAGAACGTAAATCGGGATGTATCTTGAAGGCTGCTTTGATCCGCTGTACATAGGTAGCATTTCCATCAGCTGAGATCGTTAGTGAGGGAACATTATTAAGAATTTTTTCTATATTAGAAATGCTAATATTGGGCCACCATATGGTTCCTAATTTTTTTGACGTTTCTTTTTCATTAAAACTCATCATGGTGGTGCCAGCAACTTTAGGATCGAAGATTAAATTTGGATTATTCCAGCTTAGGGTTAAATCTACATCTGCTTCAAAAGTACCGCTTTTTTCATCAAGATAGACCAAATTATTCAGAATTAAACTGACCCCAACCTTCAATGGCTTAGGAATATTTTCTGGCATAATTGATGGATCTGGTTGCAAGGATAATTGATTAGTCTGACTCGTATGTTCTGTTACAGCTGCGTTTACACAGGTGCAATTTAATATGATTAACAGTAAAAATAAGCTATATACGAATACACTAGATGTTTGTGAGATTTGGTAATACAAAGGTTTTAATGACATTCATTATCTCCTTTTGTTGCCATATGCTTTCTGTATAATTTTTCAAAATTATTTGCTAATTCTCCCATCTCATCTTCTTTGGCGGTAATTGTACCCATTCCTTTGTCCTGTTCTCCATTTAGCCAGAGATTAATTATTTTATTAAAGTGATTGATTGGCCTGAGAATCAGTGATCGAAAGGTAATCATCATAACCCCCGAAAGTAAAATAATTTGGAAAACAGCAAAAAATATACTGTTTACAAGGGTTGCTTTTAGTTGTTGTTGATAGTTTGAGTAATCGCTGATTGCAACAATTGTCCCGATTTCTTTGTTATTAAAATCGAGTAACGGCATGAATATCATCCCGTAATCATTGCCTTTAATATGCTTAGTCTGTAGGGTAATATCATTTATTTTGTTGAGGGATTCAGCATCTACATAAGGTAAGACTTTTGTCCAGTCTGTAGCGCCAATACCTTGTAGATCGCCAAAAATTCGTTCAGGACCTGCGCGAGGTCTGGATGTAGCGACTTTAGTCATTAATTCATCATTAACGAATATCGCTGCTTCAAAATTAGTGTTTTTCTTGATGTCTTCCAGGATAGTCGAAAAACTTTGCCCTATTTCAAAGTTTCCGATGATCCCATTATCATCTTTAACAGGTTCTATTGCTCTAATATTGATGCCAGAGCGACCAACCTCTAGCCCTTGATAGCCTTTTTGATTTTTAAATGATAATAAAATCATTTCACGAAATGCGCTATTGTCGTCACCAAACAAGGGTAAGTTGTGTAGGCGTAAAAAGACTGTAGCGGGAGGAAGATTAAATTGCGATTCTCGTACTCCGAATTTATTTTTGAGCGTTTTAAACACCGGCAGCATTAGCTTGATTAACTTTTCACGATCGTGGGCTCTGAATGCTGCTTTAATGTCAGGTCTATCTATTACTAATGCTACTTTAGCCGCTGCATTATTGCCTTGGGCGATTAGATCATTCTGAATTTGAGTTGCTACTCCTTTGAGTTCGCTCATTTTTGCATCTTCAATTAATGTTACATTATTCTCATAATTCGAGTAGCCTGTAATTGATGCAGTAATAATGGTTGCACCCAATAGCAACAAAGGTGCTTTATATTTAATTTTCACGATTATATCCTTATAGCAATTGTTCGCCTTAATGTATCCGTATATTTTACCAGCTATATGGTATAGGTATCGGTGATGTTTATCGATTTGTCAAGGCGGTAAGCAAAGAAGGTCAGGGGTGTCGCGTTAAAATTTAATCAATCTGTTGTAGGTTGAGCCTTGGCCCAACAATAACGTATTGAAATCCAAGGTTACAGCTAAAAATCCTTGC
>JBMLTO010000066.1:0-4195 GCA_049239925.1 Legionella sp.
CTCAGTTTATGCGGTTTTTATTTCGACGCTAGGTGCATTTCCCCGAACGGATACAGAAGTATTGGATTTTTACTTATTCAAAAATTTACAGGAAGTAAGGGAAATTACTGAACAATGGTTAATTCAATACAATGAAGAGAGGCCTCATGAATCACTTGGAAACATGACACCAAATCAGTACAAATTGAAAAATAATAAGACTGAGAACTCTACTAACCAATGGTACTAATTATGGGGTATTTACAGGCGGATGAGCATAAGTTATCGTTGTTGTATGTGACGGCATAGTCGTAGGTGTTGTACCTGTTTGGATAACAAAAAATTATCCCAAATGCTGTTTTAATGAAGTATTAATTTGAGCAGGATCAGCTTGTCCTTTGGTTTCTTTCATAACCATTCCAATAAAAAAAGATAATAATTTTTCTTTGCCTTGGCGAAATTCATTGGCTTGTTGTGGATGACTTGCAATAATACTACGAACGATTACATCAATCGTCTTTTGATCATTAATGTATACAAAAGCATGCTTATGGAAAAGGCCATCTAAATCGTTTTCTCCATGAAACAATTCCATAAAGATTAATTTTGCATTGTTAACTGAAACTAGCTTATTTGCTAGGCGATTCAGTAAATTGGCTAGTACTAGGGGTGATACTGGTGCATTTTCAAAATCTAAATTTGCAGCATTTAGTGCACCTAGATATGTTCCGCGTAACCAATTAATCAGCATATGGGTTGGCGCATTCGAATAGCTACGAAGTTTTTGAAAATAATCAATGATAGCAGGAGACGTTAGAAGGAATTCAGTGTCATCATTGTTTAGGTGAAATTTTATTTGTAAGTGTTCTTTTAATTCAGATGGTAATGGCGGCATAGTTGATTTGATATAGTTTAAATCATCGATGGATATCTTAATTGGTAACAGGTCAGGATCGGGAAAGTATCGATAATCATGTTCATTTTCTTTTCCGCGCAGGGGATATGTTGCATTTTTATCAGGGGAATACCAGCGAGTTTCCTGTATAATTTTTTCTCCATTCTCTAATAGTGTCTGTTGGCGGGATTGCTCATATGTAATTGCTTGTTCAATATATTTAAAAGAGTTTAGATTTTTAAGCTCTGTTCTGGTGCCTAATTGTTGTTGGCCTATGGGTCTTAGAGAAATATTAACATCACAACGAAAGGAACCTTCTTGCATATTGCCATCACAAATGTGTAAAAAACGGAGAAGCTGATGTAGCGTTTTGAGGTAACTGATGACTTCATGTGCTGAAGATAAACAAGGTGAACTAACAATTTCAAGCAAGGGTGTCCCTGCACGATTTAAATCGATGCCTGTATAAGAGGGGTGGATGTCATGTACTGATTTGCCAGCATCTTCTTCTAAATGGGCTCGTACGATCATGACTCGTTTATTGACAGATGTAGTCGTAATATCTAGGTAACCATTTGCTATGATTGGACATTGATATTGGCTAATTTGATAGCCTTTGGGTAAGTCTGGATAAAAATAGTTTTTACGCTCAAAAATAGACAAGTCATTGATTTCAGCATTGATTGCAAAACCAAACTTAAGAGCCATCACTACGGCTTCATGATTTAAAACCGGTAAAATTCCAGGAAAACCAGCATCAATAAAATTAGCAGATTCATTTGCTTTTGCCCCAAAACGATTAGGCGCACTTGAGAATAATTTTGACTGAGTCTTTAGCTGTGCATGAACCTCAAGACCAATGATTGTTTCCCAGTGCATGAATAACTCCTTTAATTGTATGGGGTGTATGTATGCCAGTCAGTTTGCTGTTGATAATAGTGAGCGATATTTAGTAATTGTGCTTCGCTAAAATGCTTGCCCATCAATTGCAGGCCTATGGGGAGCTTATGGCTAAATCCTGCTGGGATAGAAATGGCTGGCAGTCCTGCTAAATTTGCAGCGACTGTAAATATATCATCGAAATATCTATGACTAGGTGCTGCTACTTTTGTACCTAATTGAAAGGCGCATGTAGGGGTTGTTGGTCCTAAAATAACATCTATTCTGGTGAAGTTATCTGCTAACTCTTGCTGAATCATGCGTCTCACTTTTTGTGCTTGAACATAGTAATCATTATAATGACCTGAAGATAATACGTAAGTTCCAGTCAAGATGCGACGTTTTACTTCCAGGCCAAATCCTTGACTACGTGTTTGACTAATTAACTCTTCTAATGTTTCAGCTTGCTCGCTTTGGTAGCCAAAACGCAAGCCATCGTAACGGGATAAATTTGATGATGCTTCTGCACAAGCTAGTACATAGTAGCAGGGTAGCCATAAGGGTAATGTGCTGAATTCAAGTTCAATGATTACTGCTCCAGCTTGTTCCAGTATGTGTATTGCTGAATGCATTGCTTGCTGAATATCTGGATCAATTTGCAACGTTGGCAAATACTTAGGTATCCCGATACGTAACGATTCTAATGGTTTATTTAATTCTTGGCTATAAATTGGTAGCGGTTGAGCTACAGAAGTTGAATCTAATTCATCAAAACCTGCCATGCATTCTAAGATATAAGCAAGATCTTCAGCTGAACGGGCCATCGGGCCAGCTTGATCAAAGCTAGATGCATAGGCAACCATACCATACCTAGAGACCAACCCATAGGTTGGTTTTAATCCTGAAATACCACAAAAAGATGCAGGTTGTCTAATTGAACCACCTGTATCAGATCCGGTAGCAAAAGGCACCAGACCTGCTGCAACTGCTGCAGCAGATCCTCCGGATGAGCCGCCAGTAACGCGTTGTGTATTCCAAGGATTAATAGCTGCCCCAAAAAAACTATTCTCATTGGTCGATCCCATGGCAAACTCATCCATATTTGTTTTGCCTATCAGTACTGTTCCATGGTCCGCAAGACGTTTAACAATTGTAGCTTGGTATGGCGCATAGAAGTTTGCTAACATTTTTGAACCACAGGTAGTCTTCATTGTAGTCGTACAAAAAATATCTTTGTGAGCTAGCGGTATGCCTGTCAAGGCGAAGCCGTTGCCATGCTGTAGCATGCGATCAGCGTTGATGGCAGATTGTAAGGCGTAATCTTTATCAATACTGATAAAAGCATTCAATTTAGAGGCTTCAATTCTCCTAAGAAAATGGTTTGTTAGCTCAACGCTTGAAAACTCTCGCTGATGTAACCCTTTTATTAATTGTTGCAAGCTGAGTTTATCCACGCTGTTAATTCCCTTTATCAATTGCTTTAGGAACAAGATAGAAACCTTCTTTAAATCGAGGCGCAATAGTTGCTAATTCTTCAATATAGTTGCTATGGAGTACTCTATCATCACGTAGGCGTTGGGTGATTTCTGACGGGTGATGCATTGCGGTTATCCCATCTGTATTAACTTCTTGTAATTGTTGGGCAAATTTTAGAATATCATCGAGATCTTTAGCCAATTGATGACACGAGATGTCATCAATTGCAATATATGCCAGCTTAGCAATTTTCCTCAGGTTGTGTTTTAACTCATTCATCAAGACTCCTTACAATTCAATCAGATTTTAATAATAACTAAAAGCTAGATGGGCAATGGTTTAAGATCGACCATACCAAACTATTATCAATCAGGCTTGATATAAGCATCGCTGGTGATTATTACTCAGCCTCGCAAAACTTACAATCTAGCATATCAATGCTGGTCATTTTGTAAAATGACAGATGCATAATCATGTGGCAATCTCTTTTTTTCAGTATGTTGCATAGATCGGGGTCACCCATTAGAAACTCTCTGTCAACAGGTAAAGCTACGCCGATTTGATTTTATTAACCAACTTGTTATTTATTTATAAGTCACTAGTAGCTCGACTTTAGCCATTTTTCCCAGGACCGTTCGCCCTGAGGAGCGTGCGTAGGCTGATTTACAGACGTTGAAAAATACATATTTGACCCACATGACATCAGAGAAAGTCAGCTCACCTTGTTTATCATACCTTGATGCCGTTTCCATGCTGACAAGCGCTTTTGTTTGATGGATGTTAAAGGCCACTAGCGTAATAAAAGAAAACAGGCCCATTAATAGAGGGGTTGTTCTGGCGATTGCTTGGTCTGACCATTATAGTGCGTTTCAACACCAAGATGAGCCCGTTTTTCCTCGAAAGTCCAGGGGTGTCGCGTTAAAATTTAATCAATCTGTTGTAGGTTGGGCCTTGGCCTGTAGGATC
>JBMLTO010000067.1:0-15537 GCA_049239925.1 Legionella sp.
CCTACAGGGCCAAGGCCCAACCTACAACAGATTGATTAAATTTTAATGCGACAGCGGTGAACCATGTGTGTCAAATGAATATCGAGCCAGTAAGATCACCTATCCATATACGCAGATACTTGCTCTTGAATGTCCTGATTAGCATGCATTGGATGGTAGTAAACATTGAGAACGATAACTTAAACCAATGTGAACCGTCGGTTTATAGCATCGATCAATAGCTGATGAATATTATCGAACCCACGATTACTCATCACTAAAACTGCGTCGCCAGGCATTACTAGATTAATAACTGCAGTCACAATAGCTTCGCTGCTCGCTAAAATCTCATAGGGGCATCGCCACTCTTTGGCTAACATCATCAAATCAAAATCCTTAGGCCTTAATACATATACGTGATCTACATCCTGAAGTGCCATCGCCATTTGGTCTGCATGTACCCCTGTACGCATGGTGTAAGAAGCAAATTCTAACACAACGATCACGCGCTTATGCCTCGCACTGTGCCTTAAGGCAGTAATTGTTTTACCTATAGCTGTTGGATGGTGCGCAAAATCATCGTAAATAGTAATCTCGTGATGCTGAGCACGAACTTCTAAACGTCTTTTGACAGGAACAAAGCGCTGTAGAGCAAGCGCTGCAGTCTCCGGGTTAACACCAGCGTAGGTACTTGCAGCAAAAGCAGCTAAGCCATTTTCAACATTGAACTGACCTATTAATGGCCATCTAACCTCAGCAACAGGCTTTCCTTGATGCCAAATTCTAAATTCTTCACCGCTGGCCATTAATAATTCGGCTCGCCAAGAGGCATCTCCATGTAGAGTAATCTGATCTACAGGACAAAAACATGGCTGTTCGAATAATTGATTGAGCGCTCGATCGTCTCGAGGTTTAATCACACGACCATTGTTTGGTATCGTACGCAAAAAGTATTGGAACTGCTGCTGAATCGCTTCCAGATTAGTATAAATATCAGCATGATCAAATTCTAAATTATTTAAAATGGCAATCTCAGGACGATAATGCATAAATTTAGGACGCTTATCAAAAAAAGCACTGTCATACTCATCCGCTTCAATAATAAACCATGCTCCTTTTCCCAATGAAGCACTTGTATTAAAGTTACTGGCAATACCTCCTATCAGAAAACCAGGCTCTAAACCAGCATGATGCAAGATATAGGCTAGCATGGAGGTAGTGGTGGTTTTACCATGAGTCCCAGCTACAGCCATAACACGATACTTGCATAAGATATTTTCGGCTAACCACTGTGGACCGGAATTATAGGGCCGGCGAGCAGCCAATACATCTTCAATAACAGGCATGCCTCGCTTGATAGCGTTCCCAACGATCACACAATCGGCCTTTAACGCTTGCCTACTATCGTTATAACCCTCTGTCCACTCAATCCCTTGCACAGCAAGTAAATCACTCACTGGTGGATAACAATTAGCATCACTACCCGTCACTTTATAACCCAACTCACGAGCTAATAATGCGAGTGCGCTCATAAAAGTGCCACTTAAACCTAAAATATGCAGATGCCTCATAGGTCTTTCCCCCATTGAAATGGCTCAATCCGATAGAACTTATTTTTGTTCATGCTCTTTATCAAGTTTTTTTAAAAACTCTAACTTTGCAGCTATTTTAGTTTCCAAACCACGATCGACTGGTTGATACCACCTAGGAGGTATGATATCTCGCGGAAAATAGTTGATGCCAGCAGCATAACCATGTTCTTCATCATGGGCATAACGATAACCCGCTCCATGTCCGTTATCCTTCATCAAACGTGTAGGCGCATTACGCAAGTGCATAGGGACTTCATCTGATCCATGTTTTTTTACAAAATCCATGGCTTGCTTAAATGCATTGTAACCGGCATTACTCTTAGCCGCGACAGCAAGATAAATAACCGCTTGCGCCAATGCTAACTCGCCTTCCGGTGAACCTAAACGTTCGTATGTTTGTGCGGCCTCATGGGTAATCTGCATCGCGCGTGGATCAGCAAGACCAATGTCTTCCCAAGCCATGCGGATAATTCGCCTGCACAAATAAGCCGGATCAGCTCCACCATCTAACATCCTGCATAACCAATATAAAGCAGCATCCGGATCGGAGCCGCGTACAGACTTATGTAAAGCGGAAATCTGATCATAAAAATAATCGCCACCTTTATCAAAACGTCGTGCGCCAGCACTAAGGACATGATCGACAAACTGACTATCTATGATTGTTGTTCGACTAATCTTAGCGGCATTGGCTAATTGTTCCAATAAATTTAATAAACGCCTGGCATCACCATCAGCACAAGCAATCAGACTGTTTGCCGCTAAATCATCGATGTGTAAGTGACTGAATACATGTTGCTGAGCACGCTGCAACAATTGCAGTAACTCATCAGGCTGTAGCGGCTTTAATAGATAAACTTGCGCCCGAGATAACAGTGCCGAATTAACCTCAAATGAAGGATTTTCAGTGGTTGCGCCAATAAAAGTAAATAAACCTTCTTCAGTATACGGTAAAAGCGCATCTTGTTGTGCTTTGTTAAAACGATGAATTTCATCAATAAAAAGCACCGTATGTCGGTTTAGCGTTTTAAAGCTGCGTGCACGCTCCACCGCCGTACGAATATCTTTCACACCAGAAAAAACTGCCGATAAAGCAATCCATTCGCATGCCAAACTCGTTGCCGTCAGTCTTGCTAGGGTCGTTTTGCCTACACCAGGAGGTCCCCATAAGATCATCGAATGCAATTGTCCAGATTCAAAAGCCACCCGTAAGGGCTTATTAGGGCCTAACAAATGAGTCTGGCCTATTACCTCGTCTAACGAATGAGGTCTTAATTGCTCAGCGAGCGGCTGATGATTATCTAGCATTATCAATCTTCAACCACATCAACACCCTTGGGCGGCTTGAACTTAAATAACTGCGATGAGAGTTGTGGATTATTCTTAACATGGCTGAGTTGTACCGTAGTTATTTGCCCAAGTTGATCATAAAGTCGCAGACTACTAAGTATAGGTCCGCTAAATGTAAGTATGATACGTTGAAAATTATTTTTACTTGATTTAGCACGTAAATCATAGGAGAACTTCTTACCTTGCTGCGTCGCAGTGACGAGAAAGTCACGATTTAAGCTATGATTATCACCACTTAGAAATAAAGCAGCCCCACCAGAGATGCTACTCGCCTCCTTTTTTACACTAACTTGCTCTAAATCAACATCGTACATCCATAAATGGCTACCATCTGCAATGACCAATTGTTGTAACGGTTCATTAGTCTGCCAACGGAAACGTCCCGGCCTAGACAAAGCCATGGTGCCGGATGACATTGACAAGCGTTGCCTACCCGCATTGACGGTCTGATTAAAATTAGCACTCATGGTACGAATTGCATTAAGTCTAGCTTGCACATCCTGCACAGCATCAGCAAACATAGGTTGCGCTAACAATAACAACAGCGCTAACAGTATCGTTCTCATCATGAATCCTCATTAACTGTTGAAACTAGTACTTCGCGCAAACCGCCTTCTAAAGGCCCGACAATACCCGTGCGTTCCATCTCTTCAACCAAGCGAGCCGCTCGATTATAGCCAATTTTCAAACGTCGTTGCACCGCAGAAATACTCGCTTTTCTGGTTTGGATCACAAACTCCACCGCTTGATCGTAAAGCGCATCTGTTTCTTCTGTTGCCTGCCCTTCTTCGCTCGATCCACCATCAAAATTATCACTGAGGTGCTGAGTAATTTCATCAATGTATTCAGGTTCTCCACGCGCTCGCCAATCATCAGCAATACGATGAACCTCTTTATCATCAACAAACGCACCATGAACTCGTAAAGGAGCACCAGTGCCTGGCGCCAAAAATAACATATCGCCATGGCCCAACAATTGTTCTGCGCCTTGCTGATCCAGGATAGTGCGTGAATCGATTTTAGATGAAACCTGAAATGACATGCGAGTAGGAATGTTCGATTTGATCAATCCAGTTAACACATCGACAGAAGGCCTTTGCGTAGCAAGAATCAGATGTATCCCTGCCGCACGTGCTTTTTGAGCAATACGAGCGATTAATTGTTCTACTTTTTTACCAACCACCATCATCATATCAGCTAACTCATCAATAACAACGACGATATAAGGTAATGGTTGTAATGGCGGCGCACTGTCATCAGTGGAGTCAGTTGGTTTCCACAACGGATCTGGAATAGGCTGATTTTGCTCTAAAGCTTCGACGACTTTGCTATTAAATCCCGCTAAATTACGAACACCGACCGCTGACATCAAACGATAACGCCTTTCCATTTCAGCCACACACCAGCGTAAAGCACTGGCTGCTTCTTTCATATCAGTGACTACAGGAGTTAATAAATGAGGGATACCATCGTATACTGACAACTCTAGCATTTTAGGATCCACCATAATGAGCCTAACTTGTTCAGGTGTTGCTTTAAAAAGCAAACTTAAAATCATTGCATTAATACCTACTGATTTACCTGAACCAGTTGTTCCAGCAACCAACAAATGAGGCATTTTTGCCAAATCAACAACCATTGGATGACCAGCAATGTCCACTCCTAACGCCAGGGTTAATGGTGATTGTGCTTGCTGATAAACCGGTGCTGATAATACTTCTGACAAACAAACCATTGCCCGATCTTGGTTAGGTAATTCAATACCAACCACTGTCTTGCCAGGAATAATTTCAACCACACGAACGCTAGTCACTGATAAGGAGCGGGCCAAATCTTTGGCTAAGGCGGTTAACTTACTAACTTTAATACCGGCAGCTAATTGTAATTCAAAGCGAGTAATAACAGGGCCAGGATGAACAGCCACCACATCAGCTTGAATACCAAAATCTAACAGATGCTGTTCTACCTCCCGTGAAGTGTTTTCTAACTCTTGGTGGGTATAACCTGCCATCGGTTTACCCGGTTTACCCTTGTCTAATAGTGTTAATGAAGGTAAGGTTCCTGTGGGTGCAATAGGTGTAGTCGTCACTTCTTTAGCTGCTTTAGCTGCTTTAGCTTTTCTCTCTACAACTGGCTTTATTTCTTGCTGTTTAATGGCTGCAATATTGAGTTGAGGCGTGGGGGGTTCTTTGTTAGCCTTTGCAGACTTAGACTCCTGAGACAGATTAGCCACTACAACAGTGGCTGCTGCTATTGATTCTTGCCTATCTCGACTTGATATCCTAGACTTCGGCTTAAATACTTTCAGCGTACAGATTAAAACAGTCATTATAAACCGTGTTAATCTTAGCGTGTAGTAACCGATTACTTCCGTAGCTTGTATCCACGACAAACCAGTTAGCCAGGTCACACCAACCAAAAGCATGGCCAACAATAATAAACTTGCTCCTTGTGGATTTAAAGCTTGGTGAAGAAAAAGAGCAATCACTTGACCAACAAGTCCTCCCGGTTTAGACAGAGTAGCCAGCTTCGTCACATGCAACTTTAGAGCCAATAACCCACCACCGCCTAAAAATGAAAACAATAAGCCAAAAGCACGTAATACTAACGTTGGCTTATCAATCCCCTTGAGCGCACGATAATCGCGCAAAACCAACCAAGCTATATAAACAAAACAAAGCGGCAAGAGATAAGCCATGAACCCAAAACAGAGATAGAGGCCATCTGCAATATAAGCTCCTACTTGACCACATGCATTCGCTACATGACCTGTTACATGGCGGTTTAACCAACCAGGATCATTGCTCTGATAAGTAAGCAACGATATAAAAATGAATAAGGCAATCGTCAAAACAAGAATAAAACTGCCTTCGCTAATACGCTTAACAAGAAATTCTGGCAAGGCTTGTTTAGGGTCTGTGGCCTTCCTACCCTTTTGCTGTTTGGTCATAGGTATTTTAAAGCTGAGTGATTTATCATACTATCAAGCATCTTATCATAATTCTGTCTATACTCGACTAGATTAATTATAACCCTCGTTGTAATTTAGAGGGTATCACCTGACATGATCTAGAAATTTAGACCATTTAAAACTATGAACAAGGCATCAACATGACTATAACCAATCATCACCGCCTGATTATTCTGGGTTCAGGACCCGCTGGCTATACTGCCGCTGTATATGCTGCTCGCGCCAATTTAAACCCAGTGCTCATTACCGGCATGCAGCCAGGCGGACAATTAACAACCACCACCGACGTGGATAATTGGCCAGGTGATGTCGAAGGACTACAAGGACCTGCATTAATGGAGCGCATGCAAAAACATGCTGAACGTTTTCAAACACAAATTATTTTTGATCATATCACCCAAGCTAATTTACAACAGAAGCCCTTTTTATTGCATGGGGATAACGGCTCTTATTCTTGTGATGCTCTGATCATCGCTACCGGTGCCTCCGCTCGCTATATAGGACTTGAGTCAGAAAAAGCCTATCAAGGTAAAGGTGTTTCAGCCTGTGCTACCTGCGATGGATTCTTCTTTCGCAAAAAACATGTATGTGTTATTGGTGGTGGTAATACTGCTGTCGAAGAAGCATTGTATTTATCAAATCTGGCTGCATCCGTAACGCTCATTCATCGACGAGATAGTTTGCGTGCAGAAAAAATATTACAAGATAAGTTATTTGAAAAAGCACGCACAGGTAACGTTAAGCTAATGTGGAATTACGGTCTTGATGAAGTATTGGGTAATGGCGTCAAAGTGACTGGCGTTCGAGTGCGTAACCTGTCGAGTAACGAACTAGAAATTCTTGATTTAGATGGCATATTTGTTGCAATTGGACATACACCCAACAGTGAATTATTCAATGGTCAATTGCAAATGAACAATGGTTATATCCAGATCCGTTCTGGATTAGACGGGATGGCTACCGCAACTAATGTACCGGGCATATTTGCTTGTGGCGATGTTGCTGATCATGTCTATCGTCAAGCAATTACATCAGCTGGCTTTGGTTGTATGGCAGCGCTAGATGCAGAAAGGTATTTGGATGGTCAATAACATCGCTCGGAGAAATCAATTGGGAGGGCTTGCACCTCTAGCTTGCCTCTGCTTTGACACGGCTGTCGCATTAAAATTTAATCAATCTGTTGTAGGTTGGGCCTTGACCCAACAATAGGGTTATTAACCCCATGTGGTTTGGACTAGTATAAAATTCCTTGAGCGCATAGGCTAGATCCAATGACTGTATTTTGGCAAGGATTTTTAGCTGTAACCTTGGATTTCAATACGTTATTGTTGGGACAAGGCCCAACCTACAACAGATTGATTAAATTTTAATGCGACACTCCTGTCTGCTTTGATAGTTGCCATTGCCATTTTCTTATTTTTAAGGCACTATCACTATTTTGGTTTGTTCCTTCCCTGAGAGATTTATGGCAAAAGAAGATCACATTGAAATGCAAGGTACTGTTATTGACACACTACCAAATACCATGTTTCGAGTTGAACTAGAAAATGGGCATGTAGTTACTGCCCATATATCTGGTCGTATGCGTAAAAATTATATTCGCATATTAACAGGCGATAAAGTAAAAGTTGAGCTAACGCCTTATGATTTAACTAAAGGTCGAATCACGTTCCGTGATAAAAATTAACGGTTATTGAAACACGTATGTATTTGGAGTCCGATCCGCAGGGAGCGGGAATTATTTATTAGACCACACACGTCCGTTCTCCCATACTAGGCAAGCTCTCTCTGTAAAAGAACAACGCGCTAGCAAGGTTAAGAATTATATCTGTATTCTGTAACCTTCGTTATTGAGCATGCGTTTACTTTTAAAGTTCAATTCACTATACCCGGTAAAAACCCTAACTTATCAAACTTAATAGATAAAAAAAGATCTTGTTGACTACAGTTAAAACAAACAATATAGTATTTCATATTTTTACCCTATTGCTAGGTATTTAACTCATGTCATTTGAAGACGATTTCGCTTCTACCGCAAAAAACATAACAGTTATCGATTACACAGGCTCTCGCTGGAGAAAAGAAATAAGTTTAGATGCTATTCTCAAATCGAGAATCACACCTGAAAACTTTAAAGCCTTGTTTAAATATATCATTTATATAAATTCTAATAATCGTATCAGTCATCTTGACCAATTGATTAAATATGCGATCGCTCATCCTTCTTCAGAGTTAAAATTTCCTGATTTTTTAGCAGAAAACTGGTTTATAGATGATCATGGCAAGCATTATTCGCCGTTAGAAATGACCGCTTGTCTGATTAACCAAAACGAACTTTTAGAACTTTTATCAACCTATATCAAAGAAGCTAAAATCCAAAATCCATCACTTTCGTTCGTGAGTAGTCTGATTAAAATGCTCGCATATCATCCAAACATGACTGGATTTTCGATGCTAGTACAATGCCATCGTGCAGAAGAATTAAGTACGCCAGTAATTATTAAATATGCAGGTCTTCCTATTACCCCTTTAATGCAAGCGATTATTTATAACAATGATCGAGGCACTATAGAAACGTTATTAGCCGCCGGATGTGATCCTAATGGTTTAGCTTATCCTGATTCTAATTCATGTTGTAAAACAACTCCAATGCATCTTTTAATAGATCTCGAGTATTCTCAAGAAGAAAAGAAAGGAATCATCGATGCATTCAGACAAGCAGCAGAAACACAGAAAAAAATGTCTCCCCTATTGTTCCATTACAATGACCGTAACCCTCTAATGTATGCTGCCAATACGAAAAATAGGGAAGCAGTCGAGCTTTTATTACAATACCCAGAAGTCCTAAAAGCGATTAATGACAACGCGCCCTACTCGAGGCTTAGTGCCGTTGGGCATGCTATTTTACTCAGAGAAAATGCCTCGCAGACGGAGATCAACGATAGTAAAGCTATCATTCAAATGTTACTTATGCATGGCGCATCAGCTTACAATCAAGACAGACAACAAAATACTGCTTTAATGATAGGCGCTAATTCTGATCGTTCACTGGAAGCACTCAATTTTTTAATTGATAACCTTTGTCTCACTGAAAATCAACCGGAACTAATCAAACTCTTTAATCAACAAAATGAAGATGGATTAACTATATTAAATTTTCTTCTTTTAATCAAAAATAAAACAGCAGCAAAAGCTCTTCTTGATAAAATCATCGCTTATGGTAAGGAAAATTTAACGCTATTTTCAAGTTTAACCAAAAATGGACGTACCGCTTTAGACTTCGCTGAGGAAACACTAGATAAAACTAGCCCTGATTGTAAAGATCTCATTGATTTAATTACCAAACATACCCCTCCCAACGAAGAACAACAAAAATTACGCCATCTTAAAAACGCCTGTCATGTTTTAGGATTTAAATCAGATCCTAATGATAGGACAGCGTTAAGCATCATTAACAATCGAAAATTGAATGTCCAAGCAGAAGGATTTGAAGATAAATTCACCTTCCCATTACTGGTCGGAGTATTAAATCATTTTGTCGAAGAAAACCCTGGTGAACAAGAGTTTCAAGCAATAAAAGAAGCTTTTGAAGTCTCTCAAAAAGCCTATCAAAATACAAACGCTATCGATAGTGATTCACTTTTTGAACGCTATAACCATGATAAAATAGTGATTATTCCCGCAGGCTGGTCACAACATAGCATTACTCTGGCGCTGTATCGAAATAAGATTATCATTGCTAATCGTGGTGAGGGGAAACACTCCGATGGTGGTGTAACCGTGTTTCAACTAAACAATGATTTAATTTCACAATTTAAGCAGGCTGATCTAGCACAAAATAAAGCTAATTTTTCAACATGGATTAAAAGTATTTCTGCCGATAGCTCGTCAAACGACTCAAGAATATTTATGAATCAGCTTGCTGAGCACATCGTATCGCCAAAAGATTCTACCAATGTACCTACACTAGATTTAACGACTGAAAACAGCTTAACCGTTGAATCAGATTATTTTACAGAACAAAGAATTCCTAAAAAGTATCCGCTGTTGGTTCAAACATGGGAAAATTATAAATTAGTTGTTGAACAGACGTTACCTGAAAATAACAAAGATAGGAAACCTAATGCTTGCTATTTAACGCAAGATGCACTCTATCAAATTAATCAGCAAGGAGAAGCAAAAAAAATTATAATTAAAGACCTTGATCAATTTAAAAACGATTTGACAGACAAGCTGTCGGTAAAAATACTATCAACGCCATATTTTGGTGTAATCAATTTTCTAGATAACCGAAAACTTCATCTGTTTAAACAAATCATTGAAGCACAAGGTGGAACATTAGATCACCCAGTTCGCAAACAAGAAATCATTTATTATTACCAAGCTTTTCATCAAGGTAATCAAAAAGATCATATATTAGAAGGCTGCAATATCGAATATCCTTCTGGATTAAGTTTTGCCACTGGAACCGCTTTTATTAATAAAAAACTGTCTGAAGAAGAACATAATCAATTACAAACAGCATTACTGAAGATACATTGCCCTCCTCTTTTGTCCTTCCCTTCAAAAGAACAAAGCTATCAAACCTGCTCTTTTGCCAATAAGAAATCAATCATTGAAGCGATGCTTTATTTTTTAAATCCAGACTCTCAAACAGCTAGCACAGATAATATTGATGCTGCAAAAAAAATCGCACGAAAAAAATACAAACAATTCACTGAAACCATGAGAGATCAATTTGTTGATCGCCTTATCAATGATTTAATAGAACCAAAGCAAATTCAGGTTAATTTACTCATCCTAGGAAAAGTACTGGCTGTTAATGCTCCTCTGAAGGAGCGAAGAATTCTTCGTCAAAGCAAAATTATAAACCATATTCATGAGCGCAATCGAGAAGACAACAACGCTGATTATCAACAATTTACTAACGATTACATTATTCCCTTCTATAACAGTTGCATTCGTTCAATGGATGAAAAAGATTCTGACATCCAGCAACAAAGATTAATCCATCTGCAACAGATTTCTATGTTCCTTGCTGAACAGTGTCTATTTAAAGATAAACTCAGCAAATCGTTATTGACATTAAATGAAATACAGATGGAGCAATTTTATCAATTACTGCAATACCTTAGGCAAAATAACTTAGCTACTGAAGGTGTTATTTTTGGCTTATTAAATTTAAGTTATGCTATTGACGATTGTACTAAATTATTAAATTTCAAAAATCAATATTCTACGCCCAAAAACTTGCAACAATATGGTAAACCCTATACAGATAGTGTCGACCAGTTTGTAAACAAGAGTATTCGTTTAATTACCAATACAGATCGAAATATGAGCAAACTTAAAGAGCAGTTAAAAACAGAAGCGAATCATTCGTTTAAACAGCACAATTGGGAATTTCGTCTTTTTCTTGATATCCTTGCGATTGTTGCAACGTTAGGTGGTATTATTATTTACAATTACTATCAATATGATAGACCATTGCTGTTTAGTCAAGAGAAAACCGATAGACAGATCTCGTTTGAAACACTCCTGCCAAAAATAGGCTCTCATTGACCCTGAGCACAGCAGAACAACGAGAACTTGCGGCCAAAACAGCGGCCGCAAGTAAGTTTTAATAACCAGCAATCATCATTTCAGCAACTAGTACAGAGCCACAGCGAGTTGACGAATTTGGATTAAGATCGCTGCCAATTGCCAAAATATTTGCGAACATGTCTTTTAAATTACCGGCAATAGTAATTTCTTCTACTGGGTATGCAATTTCACCATTTTCTATCCAAAAGCCACTAGCTCCGCGCGAATAATCGCCAGTAAGGCCATTTACCCCATGCCCCATCAACTCAGTAACGAGTAAACCATTTTTCATACGCTGTAACAAGCTTGTTAAATCACCAGCGCTCGCATCAACAGTTAAGTTAAAAACTCCTCCACTATTCGCAGTAGTCGTCAAACCTAACTTTCTGGCCGAATAACAGCCTAATACGTATTGCTTAAGTTCACCATTATCAACAATAGTGTTATGACGCGTTGGAACACCATCTCCGTCGATAGGAGCACTACCTAAACCACGCAATAATGATGGTTGTTCATAAATTTTAGTGCCGACAGGAAATAATCGACTACCCACTGAATCTAATAAAAATGAGTTTTTACGATATAGGTTTGAACCACTGATCGCTGTAATAAAATTTGAAAATAAACTACTCGATAAGCGTGATGAAAAAATGATCGGAGCTTTCTGTGTTTTTATCTTTTTTGCCCCTAACCTACTTACCGCTCGGTTGGCTGCACTAGCGGCTAATAATTCAAAATCTAATAAATCACTAGGATGCCTAACCGTGGAGTAATCATAATCTCGTTGCATCGATCCTTTATCTTGAGCAATCAGAGAACAACTAATGCTATGGCGAGAACTTTTAACTATGTTTTCACAACCATGGGTATTTGCGTAGCCATGATTAAACGTATAAGTTGCAATATTTACTCCATCGGAATTAGTAATGCGATTATCCTGAGCCAAAGCATATTGCTCGCATGCTAATGCCATTTGTATGGCCTCTGTCGGTGAAACGCTCCAAGGATAATATAAATCAAGAACAGGATAGTTGTTATTGATCAGATGGCTTTCAGCCAGACCAGAACAAGGATCTTCAGCGCTAACACGCGCAATATCACAGGCAGCAACTACCATGGCATCAATCGCAGCTGTTGATCTATCTGTGCTACTTGCACTCCCCTTACGTAGACCAATATGCACAGTAACACTAATCCCTTGATCTTCGCTAAAAGCAACCGTTTCTACATCTCCCATACGCACATCTACAGAAAAACCACTATCTTGGTTGACTGCAACAGAGGCATCCGTAGCACCATGCTTCTGTGCTGTAGAGAGAATATATTGCATTAACTGCCGAAGATCGGCGCTTGACATCTGTGAAGCTCTATTGTTATTTTGCGAACATGATTGCATGAGAATTTTTTGCTAATTAACGTATTGCGTAGCATACAAGATATAAAATGCTTGGTCATCACGTAATTGGTAATTAAGGGTCAAATGGGGAGCCCGCACATTGGAAATCACCATGGGAAACTCCGTTGACAATTGACACTAGTTACAATTTAGGAATTTTTGATGTTCAGATTCTTATTTATTTTTATCTTGACTTGCTTTAGTTGTATGACTACCGCCAGCAGCTGGCGAGAGTTAGCTCCTGGTATAAAATATCGTGATATGGGCTCAAATAAACTATTACCCTGGTCACATATTCATACATTTAAAATTGATCTAAAATTAAATGAATTCGGCATAGTTATGGCTAATGATTACTCGCGCAACGCTGCCTCAATTCAGCAATTTTCCAAATACAGTCAAGCATTAATTACTATTAATGGTGGTTTTTTTGATCAACGCTATAAACCGCTTGGGCTAAGAGTGAGTCATCGACAAGAACAAAGTTCTTTAAAGCAGATTAGTTGGTGGGGGGTATTTTATATTAATAACCAACGAGCTTATTTAACAAATTGGCAAAGATATATACGCAATAATCTGACTGATTTTGCCGTACAAAGTGGGCCTCGGCTGTTGATGAATGGCAAAATTCTTCCTTTAAAACCTGGCTTTTCAGAACGAACAGCACTGGGTATTACTCCAAATAATCGTGTGATTGTGTTAGTCAGTGAAAACTCACCCATGAGTACTCGCGATCTGGCGAAGCTATTACAAGCCCCTCCGTTAAATTGTACTCATGCTATTAATTTAGACGGTGGAAGCTCAAGCCAGTTAAATGCTAACATAGGAAACTTTAATATTCATGTACAAGGATTTTCTAAGGTCAGCGATGCCATCATTATCAAAGCTAGAACAGCACAAAGCTGATAATTTACTTCTAATTGTCATCAAAGATGGCTACTAAAAATATCGCCAGTTTACCATCAGATCAGGGGATCAAGTCTTTCCCTTTAAGTTTTGTATACAAATATTACTTAAAGTTAATTGATTAGATTAACTTTAAAGGAAAACACCTCACCCTGCCTGTCCTGCATTGTTCAAAAAATAACAGTCAATCTCTCAGTACCGAACCCTAAGGAATCTTTGCTGAGAGATCCTTTCGGAATCAATCACTCATCAATATGGTTGTTATTAGCATCATTAAATCCTTTGTAATTAATATGTAGACCTCGTCACTGTTCTTTGTTAGCGATTCATCATGGTGTGCGCTTCGTTGTCGAACCTTGACTCACTGACCCTGATGCATCAAGCGAACTCATGCTGCTACTGGATGTACTCGTTGAAAATAATCCCACCGTAGATGATGAAGTAGATATGCTTTGTGCGTGTCCAGTATTCAATGACGATAGTTCCTCTTTTAAGCGCGGTTGCGCTTTATATAGTTGTGACAGAAGGTCACGACCCTCAGGACTTCCCGCAAGACAAGACAATGCTGACGTGTTGGCATAAGCAGCACCTGCTGATGCAGGTAGCACGAGAGTTAATGCTTCCGCACTAATATCCAACGCTAGCTGGGGATTGAGCTTTAATAACAATTGAAGTACCGCGCGACCATAAGAAGTTGCCGAAAAAAAATATAATGCAGAGGTTTTGGCACCAACACCCGCTGACGCAGGTAGAGCACGAGTTAACGCTTCTCCACTAATATCCAACGCTAACTTTGGATTGCGCTCCAATAACATTTGAAGTATCTCACAACCACTTACCGCAACAAGCAAATACAATGCAGACGTGTTGGCATCACCACCCGCTGACGCTGGTCGCGCACGAGTTAACGCTTCTCCACTAATATCCAACGCTAACTTTGGATTGCGCTCCAATAACATTTGAAGTATCTCACAACCACTTACCGCAACAAGCAAATACAATGCAGACGTGTTGGCATCACCACCCGCTGACGCTGGTCGCGCACGAGTTAACGCTTCTCCACTAATATCCAATGCTAACTTTGGATTGCGCTCCAATAACGATTGAAGTATCAGACGACCATCACGATTTGCCGCAAGATAATACAATGCAGAGGTACTGCCAAGATCACCCGCTGAATCGGGTAGCATACGAGTTAATGCTTCTCCACTAATACCCAAAGCCAGCTTTGGATTACGCTGCAATAACAATCGAAGTATCTCATGACCATAAGCACTTTCAGCAAGCCAATACAAAACAGAGGTATTTTCGTGAGGATAGGCTGACGCTGTTAGAGCAAGAGTTAATGCCTCAGCGCGGATATCGAAAGCTAGCTTTCGATTGCGCTCCAATAACGTTTGAAGTATCTCACAACCCTCATCACTTAGCGCAAGATAATACAAGGCAGACGTGTTGGCAGCAGCATCCGCTGACGCAGGTCGCACAAGAGTTAACGCCTCAGCGCTCACACCTAAAGCCAGCTTTGGATTGCGCTGCAATAACAATCGAAGTATCTTACGACCATCAGGACTTCCCGCAAGAAAATACAAGGCAGAGGCGTTGGCAACAGCGCCCGCTGACTCAGCGCGCGCACGAGTTAACACCTCAGCCCTGATACCCGAAGCTAGCTTTCGATTGCGATGCAATAAATCTCCGAGTATCGCACGCCCCTCAGAACTGGCTGCCAGAACATAAAACGCAGAAATATTAGCGTAAGCACC
>JBMLTO010000068.1:0-7953 GCA_049239925.1 Legionella sp.
GATTAAATTCCCCCAGGCGAAAATTTACCACAAGCTCTTCTAAAACATAAGCTAACTGTGAATGTATTTATCTTGAGCCCGGTGCCTTAATAGGGCACGCCGGGTTCTAACGAGGGGGCTGCGAACAACTCACGAAGAACGGTGCTCTACTCTATAGAGATATTAGAGGCTGTAATATAATTCAAATTCATAGGGATGAACCAACGTACGAAAATAGTCTATCTCTTGTTCACGTAACGACAGGTTAGTTTTAATAAACTCTTCGCTAAATACGTCTCCTTGTAGCAAAAAATCATGATCAGATTGTAAACTGCTAACCGCTTCTTGCAGTGAATGGGCAAGCGTTGGATGCTCAATGAACGTAGTCGATAAATGATTATCCATGGCTTGTCCAGGATCAATTTTTTGTTGAATTCCATCAAGGCCAGCCATTAGGATGGCTGCAAATGCCACATAAGGATTAGCCGATGAATCCGGAAAGCAAACCTCGATACGACGTGATTGTACAGAATGAGTGTATGGAATATGAATAGCAGCTGCACGATTGCAAGAGGAATAGGCTAATAATAAGGGTGCTACTAAGCGTTTATAACTGTTAATTGCTGGATTGGTAAATGCGTTTAATGCTTTTGCATGTTTAAGGATTCCTCCAATATAGTATAAAGCCAGCTCGGATAAACCAGCATAGCATCCGCCCGCAAATAAATTAATACCATCTTTGTACAACGATTGATGGCAACGCATACCATTCCCATCCTCTCCCACCAATGGTTTAGGCATAAATGTTGCTGTTTTGCCATAATTATGAACAACGTTATGCACGATATATTTTAAAACTTGTAATTCGTCAGCTTTACGTGTTAGCGAATTAGCCTGCGTTACTATTTTACATTGATTAGCTGTAGCCCTTTCATGATAATGAGCTTCTACCTTGATGCCTAATTTCTGTAGAATCATTGCAATGGCTGATCGAATATCTTGCGAAGAATCTATGGGGGGAATACTCAAATAGCCGCTTCTAATATTGGCTCGATGCCCAATATTACCCCCCTCAATTAATTTACCCGAACTCCAATCGGCATCTTCAGAATCAATTTTATAAAACGAGCTATTCATAGTTGTCTGCCAACGAATACCATCGAAGATAAAAAACTCTGGTTCTGGACCAAAGAATGCTTGGTCAGCAATACCGGTTGATTCTAAATAAATTTCAGCCCGCTGAGCTATAGAACGAGGATCACGAGCATAGCTTTTCTTACTAGCTGGATCGACAATATGACAACGTACAAAAATTGTGTTTTCTTGATAAAAAGGATCAAGAGAAATATGATCCAAGTCTGGCATCAAACAAAGCTCATGTTGATTTTTTTCACACCACCCCTTGAACAAGGAGCCATCGATGATCTTTCCTTCTAGCATAAAATTTTCATCGACTAGATTAGCAGGAATAGTGATGTGTTGTTCTTTGCCGATCATATCAGTAAAGCGTAAGTCAATAAATTTAGCATCAAAATTTTGAATGGCTGCTAATAATGTATTTATAATCATCCTATCTCTCCAATCATTAAATATAGTTGTGCTTGGCTTTATCCATATTTCCCTAATCCCTTCGCCGAGAGATGCGTGCATAGCATGTGTCTCGTATGGGCAGTATAATAACTACTCTCACTGAGATTGAAAAATATCTAACCCAAACATATGTGGCTATGCATTGGATGCCCCTCACCCAATGTTGCCCATACTGACAAACCGATTATCATGGGTTACTAAAAAAAAATACATGGAGAGCCTTCTATTTGAGATTGCCACAGCGGGAAGCCAGGGATAACGAGGTAAATGACAACAATCATTCAATGTAAATTAGGGTATCTAACGTTATCCAACTGGCAACTTCAATGACATCTTGACAGGCCATTCTTACACAACCATGCGAAGCTGGTTGTCCCAACTTTTCTATTTCTGGGGTACCATGGATATAGATGTAACGTTGTAAGCTGTCATAACAGCCTCCTTTATTGCGGCCAACTTCCATGCCATCTAGCTGAATGATACGGCTTAATATCCAGTCACGTTCAGGATACTGAATATTTAACTGATCGTTATAAACCTCTCCTGTCGCTTTACGGTGACAAAAAACACTGCCTTGTGGATACCCCATACCAATAATACTATAAACACGATGCCAACCTCTTGGGGTGCAACCACTACCATTTATTTCACCTAAGCCATTTTTACCGGTTGATAGATGATATTCTTTAAAAATAGATTCACCCGAAAAACATATCATTTTTTGTTTTTTGGATAAAATCAATATAAAAGACAGATGATTAGACATTATTAGCTTACCGATAGTCTGTTTAAAATTCGTTTCCAGAATACAGAATATTTGCCAAGTAATTTTCCTCTGGTGTTCCCTGAAAAAAACTGCCATCTTTGGTTAGAAAATAAATGGTTGCTGAACTACGATTGCTAAGATTTAACACAATCAAGAAAAAATAGGGCGAGTTGACAATCCATTCTCCCGCCGACTCGTTCGGCGGCATCCATTCAATCTTAATCAACGGCAAATGTCTTCATACCGATCGCGCCATTCTAGATTTAGGTTCTCAATCAAATTTAACGTTCACAGCCTGTACCTGTTTTTGAATCGCTGTTCACGTCAGCCTCTACATCAGTTTTTTGTCCTTTGAGGAGCAACGATTAAATGGTTGTTCAATAGAATTCCAACATCCGAACTCTATAGGTAGATCTCGCCAAGGGCAGTCAACACGCCCTAATTTAATAAACTTTTAATCGACCTCATAGATTTATATTTTTTCTTTATAAATCAATCATTCAAAGAATAAATTCAGTGCTCATATACCCAAAATAGCATTGTTTTATTATATCAAGTTTTTAAAACATGATAATATGCTTTCAAAATATATCATTTAACACTAGCGAGCTTGCCAAGAGCTCAGCATTAATAAAGTATTAGCTACTCGATAACAAAATTAGGATTTTAGATGAGTTATAACAAAGATAACTACCACCCTGTCCATTATCTTATAGCCTGGGGCGTTCATGCCTTCACTGCCAGTGCTTCATTCTTTGGAATTTTGTCGTTGGTTAAAATTTATCAACATCGATATATTGAAGCACTATGGCTGATGTCCATTACGGTCATGATTGATGCTTTGGATGGAAGCATGGCCCGATTGGTACAAGTAAAAAAAATTTTACCTAATATCGATGGTGCATTACTGGATAATTTAGTTGATTATTTAAATTACGTAGTAACGCCGTGCTTTTTCTTACTTGTAAAGCCGGACATGCTTCCAGAACAGCTATCTACTTGGATTGTACTAGCAATATCTGTTACTTCTTCTTATCAGTTTTGTCAATCAGATGCCAAAACGCCCGATCATTTTTTTAAAGGATTTCCCTGCTATTGGAATATTGCCGTTTTTTATATGTTAATTTTCAATACTTCAATGACAACGAATGCATGGATATTAAGCTTATTATGTATCCTTATCTTTATTCCAGTAAAATATGTTTATCCTTCGCGTTTAGATTACTTAACCGAATCAAAACCGCTAAAGCTACTCACTCATGCTTGTTCATTCTTGTATGGAATAAGCTCGGTACTGATTTTATGGTTTTATCCTGAAAGCAATTCAATACTATTGGCGATTTCATTAGGATACGTGATTATGTACCTGATTCTTAGTATTTATCGCACCTACTATCCCATGTTGATGGCTAAAATTTCATCACAGAAACGATAACTAATTCATAAATCACTAGACTGATAACTTAATTTAGTTAAAATATATATTTTTTAATGAAAAACTTTTCAAAGTGAATACTATGCAACAATTGATAACTTTTTTTATTACATTGGTCATTATCGTTTTTAACACTAATTCTGCACGAGCAACCACATTTCCACACGGCTGTGAGGTCACTGGTTTCGGATTTAATAATAGTTATTTGATTTTAAATGATAGTGATACACAAAAATTTTACTTACTCGCCAATCGAACCGATAAAAAAATTGAGCTTGAACGGTTGGAAACAAGTGATTTGTCGATAAACCCACAATTGCAAAGTAAAATTGATCCGTTTAATTGGTCTGCATTTGCATCAGACATCAATAACTTTCATTTTCAATGTTATACTTTAGAGAATGATAGTCGTTATTTGGTCAACTGTGCTGATGTTCTTGAAGTATGCCAATATCCGCGAGCAAGATTCGCATTAAGCAATATGGGGAACTATTGGGTTTCAACGAATAAACCAAAAGATTGGGTTATTAAAGACGCAGCAGCCAAAGGAATCTATTTAAAATGGTAAGCGCTAGTAAACAACATCATTATTTGTAAGGGAATAATCATGGCTAAAACATCGTCCGTTATGTTGCCTTTAGGCACGATAGCACCACAGTTCTCCCTATTGGATGTATGCAGTGGAAGTCGTGTAAGTCTTAACCCTAATAGCCAGTCATCAGTGATCATGTTTATTTGCAATCACTGTCCTTATGTTAAATTTATCAATAAATCTATTGTTAATCTTGCGAACGATTATATCCATAAAGGGGTAGCATTTTATGCTATTAACTCTAATGATAGCGACTCATATCCTGAAGACTCTGCTGAAAATATGAAAAAAGTAGCTATTGAGTTAGCTTATCCATTTCCTTACTTGTTAGACATAACACAAGATGTTGCAAAAGCTTATCAAGCAGCATGCACTCCTGACTTTTATGTTTTTGATCATCAACAAAGCTTAATTTATCGAGGGCAGCTTGATGATGCTAGGCCTAGTAATCATATGATCAGCAACGGGGAGTCGATTAGGTCGGCATTAGACTGCCTATTAATGGGTAAAGAGGTAACTGTGATTCAAAAACCGAGTATGGGCTGTAATATCAAATGGAAAACTTAGTCATACATCAAAGAATAAAGATAAAAAAGCTTCCATGATTGGAAGCTTTTAGAAAAAATTATTTTGCAGCAATAATTTCCAATTGTAAGTTAGCAATCACATCGCTATGGACATGTATTTCAATGGAGTATAAACCAACGGAATGCAATGGACCTTCTGGCATTACAATCTCACGCTTACTAACGTCTAGCCCTTTAGTCAATAACGCGTCTTTAATCTCAGTAGGCCCAACTGAACCATAGAGTTTACCTTCATCACTAGCTTGCGCAGAAATCTTAATCGCTGTATCGTTGAATTTTGCAGCTCGCTGTTGTGCTAGCATGAGTGATTGATTGGCTTTGCTTTCTAACTCAGCACGGCGTTGCTCAAAATATTCGATATTTTTTTCGGTTGCAAAAACAGCTTTGTTTTGTGGAATTAAATAGTTACGACCATATCCAGCTTTAACCACAACATGATCACCTAAATTCCCCAAATTTCTAACTTTCTCTAACAAAATAACTTTCATTATAACAACCCCTTAAATTTTCTTATCTACATCAAGAGTAAGATACATCCTGAAATTAAATAAACTATCCAAACAACCAATTATAACGTAGATAGGTACAGCAACTAGCGGCATAATGATTAATGGAGTGAGCAAAAGTAAACATGAATAAAATTTTTTCTTATTTTTTAATACGCTGCAACTTAAGCTAAGTCCTGTAAGTAAAAAATAAAATAACATTGCAGGTAATAAATTTACTGCTATTAGATTCTCTTTGCAGGCTGAGCAAAAAGAAATCAATAACAGCGTCAATCCCAACCAATTGCTACGAAACTGTAAAAGTTCGCTTCTCAGGCCACCTGGATAGAAAAGACTGGACTGCAAGGCGCGAGCAAGCATTAGTGGCAAAAGAGAAGTAATCACCAGTGCAACCCCTTGTATACCGAGCATGTAATTTGCTAACAGTTCTTCTTTACCAGCTACTTGATGATCAACTAACTTAAAAAAAGCTGTTTCGGGATGCATTTCTTTGAGTGCATCCCTGATACTCAGATACTGCTGTATTATAAAATCAGGGCTGACAATATGTATAATCAGGAAAATAGTTAATATTTGTCCTAAAAATACAATAGAGACAGCTTGCCAACTTATAGTCAACCGTAAGGTGTACGCAACTAAAAAAGATGGCAAAAAGGTTAATAACGTATTTATTAGTGCTGTGGTTGTTGCCATTGACACCAATTCGACAGCCAATTGAGACATCATAGCAGCTAATAAAACAACTGCTCCTTCTTGCGCACCTTTTCGCAAAGTAACTAACATAACTACTGCAACTGACAACCACGCTGTAAACGGCAACAGAGCCAAAATAGCTGCTTGCAGTAACGCATAATTGCGGTTTTCGAGTATTAGTAATCCTTGCTTACTTAAAACTCTTGTTACCACTTTCATCACTATTTATGGCTATCACAATAAGGTAATAAAGCCAATAATCGTGCGTGTTTAATAGCAGATGCTAACTGACGCTGAAACCGCGACTGAACTCCGGTTATTCTGCTAGGAACAATCTTACCTGTTTCACTAAGATAGTTTTTTAGCATATTCAAATCTTTGTAATCAATTTCACTAGCATCTTCTGCTGTAAATCTATTTTTCTTTCTACGGAAATGAGCTGACATAATCAATATCCTCTTAAGCTGAGCGAGTATCTTTATCTTTTTTCATCATAATTGATTCAGATGTGATAGCGTTCTTTTGTTTAATAACTAAGCTTCTTAAAATCGCATCGTTAAATTTAAATAGATTTTTAAGTTCATCTAATGCTATTTGATTACACTCAATATTCATCAATATATAGTGGGCCTTATGTATTTTTTTGATTGGATAAGCCAATTGCCGTCTACCCCAATCTTCTTTTCGATGAATTTTTCCTTCGTGTTTGGCTATAACCCCTTCATAACGTTCAACCATTGCTGGTACTTGCTCGCTCTGATCTGGGTTTACCAGAAACACAACTTCGTAATGTCTCATGATATCTCCTTGTGGATAAAAGCCTTCCAATACTTAGTCACTGGTAAGGCAAGGTTTAAAAACGCTTATGGTAACTGATTCGTTAAAGTTGAGCAAATTTTTGTTTATCTTAATTGATTGCTAATCCACTCATGCTAGTGCCGAAACAGTCAATGTTGGCGGGTTTGCAAGCTCCATAAAACATTATGGCCGTGCTGACAATTCATTCTCTCGCCTAAGTGCCGCTATACACTTGTTCGCGGCATCCATTCGATCCTAGACTTTAGCCATTTTTCCCAGGACCGTTCTCCCCAAGGCGCGTGCTACGCACGCGTCTCGAAGGTCTTTCTAGGCAGCTAAAGGATCAAAGAATTGCTGCTTTATTTTGAGCATTTGTGTCAATCAAGCTGATTCTCAGACGTTGAATAATACTTATTTGACCCACATGACATCAGAGAACGTCAGTTCACCTTTATTATCATACCTTGATGCAGTTTCCATGCTGACAAGCGCTTTTGTTTGATGCCTGTTAAAAGCCACTAGCGTAATAAAAGAAAACAGGGCCATTAATAGAGTGGTTGTTCTGGCGATTGCTTGGTCTGACCATTATAGTGCCTTTCAACACCAAGATGAGCCCGTGTTTCCTCGAAAGTGACCTTGATATTTCACCTCAGCACAAAATATGGGACATGCTTTCCTACTTGGCTCTTTGAGGACCAACGATTCATCTGAACCCTATGGGTAGGTCTCGCCAAGGGCAGCCAAGACGCATACGATATAAGATTGCCTCAACCCTCATGCGAAGATTAGACTTGTCATCTATTTGATGTTGTAGCATTATCTTCTTCAGTTTAGACCACAGCTCATCACTGAGCATCAGTCTAGCCATTGCAAACTCGTTTTATAGTTGATAATTAGAATCGTTATATGATGAGTTTGTTATGATTAATCAACACGCCCTACACGGCTGTCGCATTAAAATTTAATCAATCTGTTGTAGGTTGGGCCTTGGCCTGTAGGATCTTCAC
>JBMLTO010000069.1:0-25781 GCA_049239925.1 Legionella sp.
CAACCTTTTGTTTTTTAAACATTAATTTTTAAAAAAACTGAAGATACTTCAGGGCAAAGGCCAAACCTACAACAGATTGATTAAATTTTAATGCGACAGCCGTGGTGAATTGAGATGATGTGCTCAGTTCTTTCAAGCATAAATGATATCGTTAATCAGTCTTAAATATCGTTGCAAGGCCGCTGTTATCCTCGATATTGGCAGCATATACGTATGAGTTGATCGGTTTTTTATCTGTGATGCACAAAAAACTCATAAAAAACGAAAATAAGGATTTACATGCTCTATAATAACGAGTATATTCGCTTTCGTTGCCTGACATTAGCGGGCTCTCTGAAGATGTAACAAGCTTGACTGCGCTGATTTACTTTGATTTAATCAACGGGTCAAGGATGAAAAACAGCAAAGGGGAAATAATGAACAAAAGTGAATTGGTAGAAGCAATCGCTAATAGTTCAGGAGTAACTAAAGCAGATGCAAACAGAGTTTTAGATACGTTCATGGCGACTGTTACTGAAGTACTGAAAAATGGTGACCAAATTGTTCTTCCAGGATTTGGATCTTTTTCGACAGGAAATCGTTCAGCACGAACAGGGCGTAATCCGCAAACTGGTGAAGCTATCGAAATTAAAGCATCACGGGTTGCAAAATTTAAAGCAGGTAAGTCATTGAAAGAGGCAGTACAAGAAAAAGTCTGACTATCTGGGTGCTTAGCTCAGCTGGGAGAGCATCGCCCTTACAAGGCGAGGGTCGCAGGTTCGATCCCTGCAGCACCCACCACGATTTGGAGTGGTAGTTCAGCTGGTTAGAATACCGGCCTGTCACGCCGGGGGTCGCGGGTTCGAGTCCCGTCCACTCCGCCAGTTTAACGCGCCGAAAGGCGCGTTTTTTTTATCAACGTTATTTATTAAATCTATTATTTTATACAATATTGTATAAAAGGATGATAATTTAGCTTACTATCCGGCTGATTAGTACTAAAGAAGTACTTCCAGGAAGGTAAAGGCTGTAGGGAAAACATAAGTTTACCCATGGTATTGTTAATTATGGAACTCTTTACATGTTGCAAAAGTTAAATGAACGCATTCAAGGTGTTTTAGCTTGGGTGGTGATCATCCTAATCGCTATAACGTTCGCCTTATTCGGCATAGATTACTATATTCAGTCGCGCCAAAATTCTACGGTCCAGGCGGATGTCAATGGACAGTCAATCAGTAAGCAAGATTATGACATAAGTTATCGACGAACCAGGCAGTTACGTGATCCGTCGACGTTAACTGCAGCCAATGAATCTGAACTCAAAAAGCAGGTTTTAGATGATATGGTGACTAACCTGGTTAGTGTTCAAGCTGCTCATCAACAAGGTTTTGAAGTCAACGCAGCACAGGCCGATGCAGCCATATTGAGTATTCCTCAATTTCAAGAAGATGGTCATTTTTCTTCAGATCGTTACCAACAAGCTTTAAGTGGTGCTTTTTTTACCCATGAATCTTTCCAAAAAGAAGTTAAACAGGGCATGTTATTGAATCAACAACGTTTTGTATTTATGGGAACGGCCTTCGCCTTGCCTAGCGAAATAGAGCGCTTTGTAAAATTATACATGCAAACCAGAGATTATAAGTATTGGTTAATCCCATCATCTCCATTTGTTGATAAAACAAATATTAGTCTTGATGAAGTAACCAGTTATTACCAAAAACATTTGGCTGAATTTTTGTCACCAGAAAAAATCACGATTGATTATGTACGATTATCGATGCAAGCTATTAAATCAGGGATTAAACTGTCTGACGAACAAGTTTTAAATTATTACAATGAAAATCAGAGTAATTTCTATACGCCAGCGCAATGGCAAGTTGCCCATATATTATTTGCTGTCCCTGATGATGCATCTGATAATGAGCAGCAGCAGATTAAAGAGCATGCAGATCAGACGTATCAATTATTGAAGAAAAATCCTGATCAATTTGATAATAAGGTAGCTACTCTCTCTGATGATAAGCTTTCAGTAACGCAAAAAGGTATCTTGCCTTGGATCGTGGCTGGCAGTTCAGATTTCGATAAAGCACTGGTTAATTTGACCACTGTTGGGCAAATCTCCGAACCCGTTCAAACTAAATATGGTTATGAAATATTCAAATTAATTCATTTTAATCCCGCTACAATCAAACCTTATCATGAGGTTAAACATGAGATTGCACAGCAAATGTTAGCCGAATTGGTGCAATCTGATTATGCTCGTGCACTTGAGCAATTGTCAGATCTCAGTTATCAAACCCCCGATTCCTTAAAACCTGTGGCAGATGCTTTACATTTATCGATCGAACATAGCCAATACTTTTCTCGACAGGGTGGGACTGATTGGATAACTAAACATAAACAAATCATCAACACAGCTTACAGTCGTGATGTTCTTGAACTAGGGAATAATAGTGAGCCAGTGCAAATTGATAATGATGGTGTAGTTGTTCTTCGTGTTAATAAACATATTGCTGAAACACAAAAAACCTTAGATCAAGTGAAACCGGCTATTATTGAGAAACTTGCAAAGTTAAAAGCTGAACTTAAAGCGAAAGCTCTTGCTGATGAATTGTTAAAATTGAGCAATCATCCAATTGAATTTAATAAAACCATTAGCAATCGGCAATTAGAACAGCATGTAATCACTAAAGCAACTAGAGATAGTGATAACGGCCTTGAAGTCATTAATGAGTTAGCATTTGGTTTACCCCGGCCCGCTACTAGTTCCATAGAGCATTTAGATAATGGTGATTATGTATTAGTAACTTTGGATAAGATTAACGATGGTGTTTTCAATAGTCTAGACAATGAGCAAAAAGCAAGCCTCAAGCAGCAGATTGAAGCCAGCTTCGGGTTGATGGATTATGATCTATACATTAATTCATTGCTAGCTGATGCAACAATAACAAAAAATTAATCAAGGACTCAACACAAGTTCTTAATCGAATATCTCCTAATGCTCAGCATCTTCCCTGAGTTTTTCTGGATGAAGAAGCTGAGTTTCAGTATTTTATCCGTAAGACATATAGCCGACAGGATCAGTTGCTGCTCTTTATCAAGGGTTTTTGCTGTTTCCTCCGCATAAGTGAAAGGTTATTATGGCGGAGGTTTAGGATATCTGTTAGCCAGCGTAGATATAACAATTTGTTCACAGTAAAAATTTTGAGGATTTATTCTGCAAACATCGAGCTAACAGACTCTTCTTCATTAACGCGTTTAATTGCTTGGGCTAACATTTCTGCTAGACTGACTACTCTAATCTTTTTACAGTCCAGTGCTTGTTGCGAAAGAGGGATAGTATCAGTGACCACAACCTCGTCTAATGAAGAATGGGTTATGTTGTCAATGGCTGGTCCAGACAGGACCGGGTGGGTAATATAAGCACGAACACTAATAGCACCATAATTTTTAAGTTCTTGGGCTGCTGAGCATAGCGTGCCAGCAGTGTCAACGATATCATCGATGATTAGACAGTGTCTATCTTTAGGTTCACCTATAATATGCATGACTTCTGATTTATTTGGGCCACTACGACGTTTATCAATAATCGACAACTCTGTATCATTTAATCTTTTAGCCATAGCTCTAGCACGTACAACCCCACCGACGTCAGGCGACACGACCATTAAATTAGAGAGGTGTTGCTGTTTAATATCATTAAGCAATATTGGCGTCGAATAAACGTTATCAACCGGTATACAGAAAAATCCTTGAATTTGATCAGCGTGTAAATCAACAGTTAATATTCTTGAAATACCTACTGTAGTCATCATATCAGCAACTACTTTTGCTGTAATCGGTACTCTTGCAGAGCGAACTCTTCTGTCTTGTCTCGCATAACCGAAATAAGGTATGACCGCAGTAATTCTTCCTGCTGATGAGCGTTTCAATGCATCGGCCATAACTAACAGTTCCATCAAATGATCATTGGATGGAGCACAAGTTGGTTGAATGACAAAAACATCTCTGCCTCGGACATTCTCCATGATCTCGACCATGGTTTCACCGTCGCTGAAGGTGCCAACAATCGCTTTCCCTATCGGTATATTGAGATGTAAAGATATTTTTTTTGCCAATTCTGGATTTGCATTACCAGAAAATATCATCATGGTTGACATGTGTATAACCCTTGAATTTTTTAATGATGTTCGCGTGGCTTAAACACATAGCAGAAGACAGCCAGAAAGATATTATTATTATTTTAGCAATCGGGTTTAAGCTTCCTTCCCGGTATCTTCTGCCGTCTGTTTACTTGAATGAACAAGAACGTGGCTGGGGTGCTAGGATTCGAACCTAGGAATGCAGGGATCAAAACCCTGTGCCTTACCACTTGGCGACACCCCAAAACTATGAGTTCTTAAAAATAGCCGTTTAAATACCTATTAATAAGAATAGGTCCGTATTTTGCAGGTAATTTTAACTTTTGTCAATGAATGAATATAAAAAACTTTGCCTGCAATTCAAGAAATATCAGACTGATATTTTTGATTTACTGTTTGATCAACCAATGTTTAATAACGAGTTTGATGGTGATTCCATGTCCATCGAGCTGAATTTTTCCTGGTAAGTCGATGTTATTAACCGTGGTGTAATTAAAATAATGAACTTGATAACCTTCCTGTTGTAGTGATACTAGATGATTAGATTGATCTCGTTCAATGGATTCAATATTGCCGGGTGCTGGTTGACCTTTCATCCAATAAAAAAATTTTTGAATCGGTAAATTGATACCCGTTTGTTCGCGCAATAATTGCTGAGCATTCTCTGAACTCATATGCTTGTTGGCATCTTGATAGTTTACGGTATGCCCATCATTTACAATCGATACAGCTCCTCCGCCTAAAGGACCCATGAAGTGGATACTGTACTGGTTGAGCCCTTGTTGTTGCCAATTGATTGCTGCAGACCATCCTTTATGGACATTTTTGACAGCGATTGCACCCGATATAGTCCAGGATAATATTGAATTGAGAGATTTTAGTTGGTTAGATACAGACGTTAATGGTTTTGTTCCCAATTGAGATATCGGTTGAGATGGTATACAGGCTGTTAGTAAGAGAGAAGAATATAAGCTGGTATATTTTAGAATGTTCATAATTTGCACCCCCAAGTCCTTTTTATATGACAGTAGCCACTGTAATAGTTTTTTGCCAAACAATACGCTAGACTTTATAAATATGCAATTAACTATCTAGATCATGATGACAAGACCTAAAGCGATATATCCAGGTACTTTCGATCCTGTGACTAACGGTCATATCGATATTATTATCCGAGCAGCTAAAATATTTCCGCAGTTGATTGTTGCCGTTGCCGATAATGTTGCTAAACGAACATCATTTACTTTAAATCAGCGTATTGATTTAATTAAAGATTCACTAGGGAATATGCCCGGTGTGTCCGTAGTCGGTTTTGATTCGTTACTGATTAGTTTTGCTAAACAGCAAGATGCCAGTGTAATCATACGTGGTCTGAGAGCTGTTTCTGATTTTGAATATGAGTTTCAATTAGCTGGTATGAATCGCAATTTGAATCAAGATATTGAGACATTATTTCTAACGCCTTCAGAACATTATACCTATATTTCGTCAACGTTAGTTCGTGAAATTGCCGCTTTCGGCGGCGATGTTTCTGAATTCGTTCCATCAGTCGTAGCGCAGGCGTTGGCTACAAGATTGCTTAATCGCTGATTAGTTGATTAATTGAGTTGTAAACATCACTGATCAGTAACTCTTTATTTTCTAAGGTAAATTTTGAGGCATCTATTGGTTTACCAATGTGGATCTCTGCTTGTTGATTGATATTAAGTTGTAAGGTACGAGCAGGTAATATATTAAAAGCTCCTTTAATACCCATGGGAATAATTGTAGCTTTGGTATTGATCGCCGTGATGAAGCATCCTTTTTTGAAAGGTGCTAATTTGCCATTTTTTGAGCGCGTTCCTTCTGGGGCTATCCAAAGCACTATTCCGCTTTGCAAAAGCATGTCAACTTGCTCAAGATCTTTGATAGCTTGCCGTCTGTTTTTACGATCTATGAATAGAAATTCACATGCACGCATACCACTGCCCATGATTGGAATTCGTGATAATTCCTTTTTGGCGAGCATTCGTATGGAATGTTTAGGGAATGCTTTGTAGCTCAAGGGAATATCATATACGCTGCTATGATTACACATAATTATGGTTGGCACATTTGGTTGAGGTTCAACCTGATTAGGATTGTATACCCGGCAACTTACACGAACTAGATTTAGGATGCGTTCTACATAAACGTGTGCTGCTTTATCAACCCAGCTGCGACTAATGGTTCCTATTAAGTTTTTGATGACCGCGCGGCCAAAAGCATCAATGGTATAAAAAATGGAAACTAAGATTATCCATAGTGTTTGTAGTTTACTAATCTTCATTATTTCTCCATGCTAAATTTTTATAGATTGCCTGTGCTAACGACAGGGATCTTATCGTTGGCTCTAAAATAATTGACATCGCGGACAAAAGTAAGAGTTGCGACCAGCAATCCTCATCGATTCAATCGTTGTTGTGCATCGTAAACAGGGTTCGCCTTTTCGACCATAGACATTCAAGGCAAAAGAAAAATAACCTGGTTTACCGTCTGCAGCATAAAAATCGCGCAATGTTGTTCCTCCCGCTGCGATGGCCTGTCTCAGAATATTTTTGATGGCAGTCGTTAGTCGGTCCATTGTTTCCAAGCTGATCAGTCCTGCTGGCGATAAAGGATGAATTCCGGCAATAAATAAGCTTTCAGTTGCATAAATATTGCCGATACCAACAACAACCGTATTATCCATCAAATATGATTTTATATTTTGTTTTTTACCGAATGCTCTTCGCCATAAATACTCGGGATTAAAGTCTGCTGATAATGGTTCTGGGCCTAAGTTAACGAGTAGAGGATGCTTTTCGAGAGTGTCAGCTGTGTAAAGCCACAAGCCAAATCGTCTTGGATCTGTATAGCGTAATAGTGAACCATTATCTATGGTTAAATCAATATGATCGTGTTTTTGGGGTTGTTTTTTTTCTAGCATCATGCGCAAATGACCAGACATACCCAGATGTAGAATTAGATTTCCTTGGCATAGCTGAATAATAATATATTTAGCACGTCGATAAATGGCTGTTATTTTCTTGTTCCTACATAATTCATCGGTTTCAGGATTGACTGGGAGTCGTAATTTAGGTTGGCGAATGACGATGCCAGTGATGTATTGATTAATTAAGAAAGGTTTAATACCACAAGCAGTGGTTTCTACTTCGGGTAATTCAGGCATATAACTACCGTAATTAATCGATCAATGATTTTATTTGTCATGTTCTATAATAATACTTTTTTTGACATTCTTAGGCGGATACTTACGAACTATAAATATTCGTCGCAGGGAAAACAGCCACGCTATCACGGCAATTAGTATAATGATTAATAGCGCATAATAAAATAGGATAAATGCTGTTAGCATAACAGCGAGCCCTATGATAGCGTTTATCAATGGACTCCATTTAGTCAATGCTGGTTTAAAGATGATCTTCATGATGTCTCATATTGCTTCTTATACGGTAATACTTTACCGTATAAGTGTTGTATCGTCTATAATTCGACTTTATCAAGCACTAGTTGTTTAAAATATGATATTATTTGCTTTCATCTTTTATGAATTGTCAACACGCCCTAGTTATATGATGGTTGCTGATTACATTTTAGGCTAAAAATAAGATGCTTAGGTGTCTCGACTTTAGCTATTTTTCCCAGGACTGTTCGCCCTGAGGAGCGTGCGTAGCACGCGCCTCAGGACGAGCAGCTCTGGAATAAATGGCTATAAAGTCGAGAATTATGTAACGGTATTTATTGGTACAGATGATTATCGTTTTATGGTTGGGCTATTATCTTTGATAGGGTACAATATCTGAATGTTCTCTTTGCTCATTAGCAATGCATCTAAAACAGCTAAAGTTATCAGGCTTCAAGTCTTTTGTTGATCCGACAGTGATTCCTTTCCCCAGTCAGTTGGTAGCAGTTGTTGGGCCGAATGGCTGTGGTAAGTCGAATATTATTGATGCTGTGCGTTGGGTTATGGGCGAAAGCTCAGCCAGGAGCCTGCGTGGCGAATCAATGACCGATGTCATTTTTAAAGGTTCATCCAACCGAAAACCTGTAGGACAAGCATCAATTGAGTTAACTTTTGATAATAGTAAAGGACGTTTAACTGGTCAATACGCTAGTTATCAGGAAATTGCTGTTAAGCGTACGGTTACAAAAGATGGCGAGTCAACTTATTACCTAAACGGTGCTCGTTGCAGACGTCGTGATATCAATGATTTATTTCTTGGCACGGGTGCTGGAGCAAGAGGATACTCGATTATCGGTCAAGACATGATTTCAAAATTGATTGAAGCCAGACCAGAAGAACTTAGATTGTATTTAGAAGAAGCAGCAGGTGTTTCAAAGTATAAGGAACGTCGACGCGAAACGTTACAACGTATCACGCAAACTCGTGAAAATTTAGAGCGAGTTGCTGATATTCGCGAAGAATTAGATAAACAACTTCAGCGTTTAGAGCGTCAAGCAAAAGCAGCAGAGCGCTATCAATCGTTAAAACAACAAGAACGATTGTTAAAAACAGAAATTTTAGCATTAAAGTGGCAGGCGATTTCTAACGAGCAAGCCAGCATAGCGCATCAACTAACCCAACTTACGGGTGAGACGAAACAGTACCAGACAACTCTGGAGCAACTATCGCTTGCAGAATTTACAAAGCGAGAAGCGCTCGAGGAAGTGAATCGAGTCTTGCAAGATACTCAAACGACTTTGTATCAATTGGGTATGGATATTGCTCGTCTTGAAGAATCTTTATTGCAGCAAAAGCGTGAAAGAGAACGTTTGCTTGGTGAACAACAGCAGCTACAAGCTGAATTACAAGCCACTGATCAACAATTGGAACAAGAAAAAGAGAACCTATCGATACATGAGCAATCATGCCGTCTGTTGGAGCAGCAGTTAAGATGCTTGAAAGAAAAACTACTCATACAAACCGATGATGTGGAAGAAAAGCAGCAGGTAGAATTAGCGTGGAATAATGAGTGGCAACTAGTTGAGACGCGGCACGCTGAGATGCAACGGGATGTGCAAATGGAACAATTACGTTTGCAGCATCTTGAAGAACAGTTGCAACAAATCAGTATGCAGTTAGATAAGATAAGATGTGAACAGAAAGACATTTTTTTGGATGATTTAAAAGAAGAGTTATCTGTTGTTCTCGAAGAAGAGATAGCGTTAACGACGATTCGCGATCGGCAGGTAGCGCTTTTAGATAAGATAGTTGATGATGGTCGTCAGTTACAACAGCAATTGGCGATGAATGAACAGCAATTGCATCCTGCACAACAAAAATTTCATTCGCTGGCCCTTGAGCATGGTATTTGCCTTGCTGCCCAGCAATCTGAATTGCAAACAACGAATCAACTATTGTCATCTACGCTATGGGAAAAAAAACAGCGCTTGGTTGAGGTTCTCAATGTTCCAGAACAATGGCTACGAGCTTGCGAACTTGTTTTAGGTGATGGTTTGTCTGCTATTGTATTAGAGTCTTTGGATGATTTGCTGAGCGATCTTAGCCAGTTGCATGGATGCTCAGCTCTATTTGTTACCCCGCTTTCATTATCAGCAACCAGTATTTACCCACGTTTAACCGATAAGTTAACGGGTATTTTTCCGCAGGGATATCCGTTACTAGATAATGTTTTTGCCGCGGACAATTTAGATACCGCTTTTTCATGGTTGCCAACCTTAACTGCTGAACAATCGATTGTTACTCCGGATGGATATTGGATTGGCAAGGGCTGGTTAAGGATTGCTGGCTCGGTTGACAATCAGCAAAACAGTGTATTGATTCGCCAGCAAAATTTAATGCAACTTAGGGATGCTTTGCAAGCAGCTCAGTCGCACCTAGATAGCATACAAGGCCATCGTGAACAGCTACAGCAATTATTGAGTGCAAACAGCGATGCTCAGCGTGAAGAAAATAATAAGCTTGCATTGACCAATGATGCGTTGCGTGATTGCATGAGTAAACTATATACCAAACAACGGCTCCTAGATGCTTTTGCGTTGCGATCTCGCCAGTTGGATGATGATCTGATTGAGTTTCAAGAAAAAATGGACGCATTAGCGGAAGATATATTTTACTCAAGACAAAAATTAGATACTGCAAATCTTGCACTGGAGCAGGTGCTGGAATTAAAGGAACAATTGCGATTAGCAAAGACGGTTTGGGTGGATGCGTTAAGTTCAGCAACGCAAGAAATAAATACCCTAAAGACGGAAATTCATCATACAGAGTTGCGACATGAACGTGAAAAACTCAAGGCTCAGCAAGTTAATATCAATATTGATCGTGAGCAGCAACGACGAGAAAAATTACAGCTCAGGTTTGATGTTGTTGTCAATGAACTAGCGCAACTAATGACACCGGATAGTTCAAATAAACTTGATATTGAGGAAAAAATGCAGCAGTATCAAGAGCTTGAAAGTTTATTAGATCTGCAACGCGAGCAAGCCAATCAACTACAAATGGAGCTCAGTGAACAGCTTGCTTTCGTGAGGCAGTATGATCAAGATTTAAAAAAATTGGATCAAGAATTGCAGCAATTATATTTGCAAGAGCAAGCACAAACGATCCATGCAAACACGTTGGTTGATGCGTTGCGCTCGTTTGATACTACTCCAGAATTGGTATTGACAACCATGTTGCATGACATCAGTTTGTCAGACTATGAGCAACAATTATCAGATACAGAAGAAAAAATAAAACGTTTAGGAGCAATTAATCTAATTGCGATTGACGAGTATCAAACAGAACAGCAGCGTAAACAGAATTTAGATCAGCAGTATCATGATTTAAATGCAGCGATTGCTATACTAGATTCAGCAATTGCTAAAATGGATAAGGAAACGGAGTCTCGTCTACAAGAGACATTTGCACAAATTAATAGCTCATTCCAAACGCTATTTCCACGTCTTTTTGGTGGTGGACGTGCGCAGTTAAGCTTAACATGTGATAATCTTCTCGACGCAGGCATCTTAGTGATGGCCCAACCCCCCGGGAAGCGTAATAGCACCATCCATTTGCTTTCAGGTGGTGAAAAAGCATTAACTGCAGTAGCTTTGGTTTTTGCAATTTTTCAGTTAAATCCATCGCCATTTTGTATGCTTGATGAAGTTGATGCTCCTTTGGATGATGTTAATGTGCGGCGTTTTTGTGATTTAGTTAAAGAAATGTCAATCTATGTACAGTTTTTATTTATTACCCATAATAAAGTGACTATGGAGTTGGCCGATCATTTGATAGGCGTAACGATGCGTGAACCAGGCGTATCACGTGTGGTTGCTGTTGATGTTGAACACGCCTTATCTATAGCTGAATAAGAATAGGAGTTTGATATGCCGGCAAGTTGGAGTTTATTACTAAATGCATTGTTGCTGATTGTGGTGATTATTGCGATTGGTAAGACAATGCGAGCAAGGTTAAAAAATTCAAAGATAGCTCATGGTCAGCCGTCGTTAGGTGCTGAGAATAATCAGCCAAATTATGATGATATCATCGCTGTTCGTAAGGTGCGGCGAGATAAAAATCCGTCATCGCTGGTGCAGGCTGCCATCGATACGCCCCCTGAGCTTGAAGTAATAAAGCCATTGGTTGAGCAACGTGTGTCAATCGATACAAATCATAAACCGGTTGCAATTAATGCGGCGAACACCGATTCTGCGCAAAATAAGCAGTCTACCTTAATGATGTTTTTATTATCCAAAGATAATCGTCAATTGGTTGGTTATGACTTATTGCAAACGGTTTTGGCAATAGGGTTGCGATTTGGTGATGGACAGCTATTCCATCGCTATCAAGCAGCACAGAAAGGTGAGCATATTTTATGTAGCCTTGCTGCTGCAACTGCAACTGGAGTTTTTGATTTACAAAACATGGGTTCTTTCAATGCGCGTGGACTCTGTTTATTCATGCAAGTGGCAGGAGATCCCATGGTTGATGCTGAGCGATTGCAGGCGATGCTAGATACGGCAACACAACTGAGTCAAATGTTGGATATGCATGTACTGGATGATCGTCGTCAGCCATTAAACGAAGCGAGTGTCCAGCGTTACCATCAAGCCTTAAATATAGGTGAATAATTTAGGGAATGATTCATGGTTGAGGGGGGGGACATAATATGAACTTATTTGAAATTGCTGATTTACTCAATTGTTCTGTCAAAACTGATGCTCTAGTCACTGGATTTGCTACCGATAGTCGCAAAGTGATGCCAGGTGATTTGTTTGTTGCGATCAAGGGTGAGTCTGTTGATGGCCATGCGTACATAGCTGACGCAATGACTCGTGGTGCAGTTGCTATTTTATGTACAAAATTAACGCCTCAAATGCCAATTGATCAGTTGGTAGTGCCCGATGTGGTAGAAGCATTAGCAGTCATAGCTACACATCATCGTCAAAAACTAGCTTGCCGAGTCATCGCGCTTACTGGCAGCAATGGCAAAACAACTGTTAAGGAAATGATTGCAAGCATTCTTCCGCAACCATCATATGCAACTCCTGGTAATCTCAATAATCATCTTGGAGTTCCTCTGAGTGTAGGGCAGCTGAAATCCCATCATCGTTATGCAGTATTCGAGCTTGGTGCAAACCACAAGCATGAAATTGCTCATACTGTTGCAATAGTTAAACCACATGTTGCTCTTATCAACAACATTGCTCCAGCACATATAGGAGAATTTGGTTCAATTGATGGCGTAGCTCATGCCAAAGGTGAAATATATCAAGGCTTACGTCAAGATGGGATAGCAATCATTAATGCTGATGATGCCTATGCTGATTTTTGGTTGCCGTTACTAACAGAAAAAAAAATCTTGCGCTTTTCGACTCATCAGAACACTGATATACATGCAGAGCATATCTCAATGGATGCTCAAGGGCGGGCAACCTTTACCTTAGTTTTACCGCAGGGGCAGGCGATTGTGAGACTATTGGTTCCTGGGGTGCATAATGTTAGCAATGCTTTAGCAGCTGCGGCTTGTACGTATGCGATTGGTCTCGATTTAGCAGATATTGTACGAGGTTTGGAAGAATTTTCTGGCGTGCCCGGGCGAATGTCTGTTCGCAAAGGTAAAAATCAAGCGATAATCATTGATGATACCTATAATGCCAATTTACGTTCTGTGCTTTCAGCGCTCTCGGTGCTTGCAACTTATAAAGGACAGCGTGTTTTTATATTTGGTGATATGAGTGAACTGGGCTCATGGAGTCAAGAACATCATCAAGAGGTGGGTCGGTTTGCTCGTCAGCAAGGTATCGATCTGTTAATGACTTGCGGTTCGGATAGTCGATATGCCTCAGCTGAGTTTGGTGAAGACGGCAAGCATTATGAGACTAAAGATGAGTTGTTAAGCGACATATTACCAAGACTTAAACCTGAAACAACTCTTTTAGTCAAGGGTTCACGAAGCGCAGCTATGGAGACGATAGTTGCACAGTTATTAGAATAAAAATTATATCCATCGGGCAGGCATACGTATTAAACGACACTATTATTGCCATCAATAAAAATATTTTGTGCGTATTTAGTATAGGCTGATGTAATATTGATATGTTATGCTTGCCACTTTTTTCAATTGGTCGCTTAGAGGTCTGTGAATGCTTTATTGGATAACACAATTATTACAAGAACAGTACCATGTGTTTAGAGTATTTCAATATTTAACGTTTCGTTCTATTCTTGCGGCATTAACAGCCTTGCTGGTCGGATTGCTCTTTGGTCCATTAACCATTAGGTGGTTGATTAGCCTACAAATAGGCCAGATGGTTCGTGAAGATGGTCCACAAACTCATTTAGCTAAAGCTGGTACGCCGACGATGGGGGGAGTACTAATCTTATTAGCTATTACTGTCAGTACGTTGCTATGGGGTGATTTGCAGCAGAATAGCTTATGGTTGGTTTTACTAGTCACGTTAGCGTTTGGTTTAATTGGTTGGGTTGATGATTACCGTAAATTAGTGCTAAAAAACAGCAAGGGTTTGCCTGCAAAATGGAAATATTTTTGGCAATCATTTACTGCTATCGGTGCTATTGTCTATCTTTACTATACGGCCAGCATTGACCTTCATACACAATTGACCGTTCCTTTCCTGAAAAATTATTTAATTGAATTAGGATTCTTCTTTCCTTTTTTGGTGTATTTTGTGATCGTAGGTAGTAGTAATGCAGTAAACTTAACCGACGGCTTAGATGGCTTGGCGATTATGCCGATTGTTATGGTTGCAGGTGCTTTAGGAATTTTTGCTTATGTATCAAGCAATGCAGTTTATGCCCATTATTTGACAATATCATTTATACCTAATGTTGGTGAGCTAACCATTTTTTGTTCAGCTATGGTTGGGGCGGGTCTTGGGTTTCTTTGGTATAATAGTTATCCTGCCCAGGTATTTATGGGCGATGTTGGATCGCTGGCTCTTGGTGCTGCTCTTGGCATGATTGCGGTACTGATTCGTCAGGAACTAGTATTATTGATTATGGGGGGGCTTTTTGTCATAGAGACGTTGTCGGTTATTTTGCAGGTCGGCTACTTTAAATATTCTGGCGGCAAGCGATTATTTCGTATGGCTCCTTTACATCATCATTTTGAGTTGTTGGGATGGTCTGAGCCTAAAGTTATTGTGCGATTTTGGATTATTACAGTTGTTTTTGTCCTTTGTGGCTTGGCTACCTTAAAATTGCGCTAAAAATGTGTTTTCTTGTTGAACTTCTTATCAGTTGCGGATTATATAGAATAATAATTTTAGCGATTATTAATTAGGATTATTATGGATACATCGTTATATTTAATTGTAGGGCTAGGTTTAACTGGACATTCCATTGCGCGTTATTTGAAGCGCAGAAACAAGTCGTTTATAGTCTTTGATACTCGTCTACAACCGCCAGGTCTTGATGCATTTCATCAGGAATTTCCTGAAATAAAGGTATACACCGGTAATTTTGATCCCGCTTTGTATCCTAGTCTTGCTGCAATCATCAGCAGTCCTGGCGTGCCACTTGATCAACCCTGGATGCAAAAAGCCAAGGACTTCGGAATACCTGTTTATGGTGATATTGAATGTTTGGCTCTTGAAGTAAAAGCGCCAGTTATTGCTATTACAGGAACGAATGGTAAATCAACAGTCACTACCTTAGTGGGTGAAATGGCCAAGTCTGCCGGTTTATCCGTGGCTGTGGCTGGTAATATTGGTTTGCCTGTTTTAGATATGTTAGATGTTGGGGTACCTTATTCCCTTTGGGTATTGGAGTTATCTAGTTTTCAACTCGATTTGACCTTATCGTTGGCTCCTGTCGCTGCAACTATATTGAATATTACACCTGACCATTTGGATAGACACCATACAATGGCAGCCTATACTGCTGCAAAACAACGCATATATCAACGTGCTAAAACATCAGTTTATAATCGGGATGATGACGCAACTTATCCACAAGACATTCCAGCGCATGCCAAATTAATCAGTTATGGACTTCATTCACCATCTTCTGAGGAGCATTGGGGGCTAGTAATCGATGATCAGACCACTTATTTAGCATGTGGTAAGCAGTTAGTGATGCCGGTTGATAAGCTACGTATCAAGGGTCGTCATAACTGGATGAATGCCTTAGCTGCTTGTGCTTTAGCTGACTCGGTAGGAATCAGTCAACAACACATGATAAATGTACTTGAGCGCTTTGCTGGCTTGCCTCATCGTTGTCAATGGATTCGTACATTAGATGATGTTGATTGGATAAATGATTCGAAGGGGACAAATGTAGGAGCAACGCTATCGGCTATTGAAGGTATTGGCGACAATTTGAATGGAAAAATTATCCTCATAGCTGGCGGACAAAGTAAGGATGCTGATTTTAGTCAGCTCGCTAAACCTGTCGTTGATTATGTACGATCTGTCGTTTTAATTGGACAAGATGCTGATAAAATTGAAGAGGCTTTGCCTGATACAGTTGATATTCATCATGCGGTGTCACTTGGTGCAGCTACGCACATTGCTAAAGCACAAGCACAGCCTGGAGATGTGGTTTTATTATCACCAGCCTGCGCTAGTTTAGATATGTTTCGTGATTTCAATCATCGTGGTGATGAGTTTATTGCTGCGGTTAACGCCCTGTGAGTATTCGACCTCGTCATTATAGCCAGCGCGGTAAACCGGTGAACCAGCCCCTTGCGCTCTATGACAAATGGCTTATTGCAGCTGTTATTGGCCTAACTATTTTAGGTTTAATGATGGTTGCTTCTAGCTCTGTCATGATTTCTACGAAAATGTATCACCAGCCTTTTCATTTTTTAGTTCGGCAAGTTTGCTATCTATTGGCTGGTTTAGCTGTATCTGCCTTTATCATTCGAATTGATAGTAAGCATTGGGAGCGTTTCAGTGTTTCATTGCTATTTATTTGTATTGTGTTGATGCTATTGGTATTAGTGCCGGGGATTGGCAAGATGGTCAATGGTAGTAGGCGCTGGCTAGCTTTGGGACCTATTGGCATACAGGTTTCAGAATTAGCTAAAATTACGATGATCTTATACATGGCTGGATATTTAGTTCGAAGAAAAAACACGATAGAACATAGTATGCTTGGATTTATTAGGCCCATGTTCATATTAGCAATTTTCTCATTTTTATTGTTACTTGAGCCCGATTTTGGTGCGACTGTTGTGATCACCGGTACCGTTATGTCGCTATTATTCTTGTCCGGTGTAAAATTACGTTATTATTTAGGCTTGCTTGTTCTTGTAGCTGCTGCACTAATAGTTTTAGCTGTTTCTTCACCATACCGTTTAGCTCGTTTGACTGCTTTTCTCAATCCGTGGGCTGATCAATTTAATAGTGGATATCAATTAACACAGTCTTTAATCGCTTTTGGTCGAGGAGGATGGTTTGGTACAGGCTTAGGTGGCAGTGTACAGAAACTATTTTACTTACCTGAAGCACACACCGATTTTTTATTCGCTGTTTTAGCTGAAGAACTTGGTTTAATTGGAATTCTTCTTGTTCTTTTTTTGTATGGCATACTGGTATTAAGGGGTTTAACCATAGGCTTTAATGCTTATTCACAGGGGCGTTTCTTCGCTGCCTATATCGCATATGGTATTACTTTTTGGATGGGCTTACAGGCAGCTATCAATATGGGCGTTAATTCGGGGTTATTACCCACAAAGGGTTTGACTTTGCCTTTGATGAGTTACGGTGGTGCTAGTATGATGGTGTGTGTCTGTGTGATTTCATTGTTATTACGCATTGATCATGAAAATAGATGGTATTCTCTAGGATTGAGAGCCGAGTAGATAGTTTAAAGGGGGCCTTTGTGGGAAGCACTGTTAATTCTTTATTGCCAAGGATGGGGCGCGTAAAACATATTCATTTCGTTGGGATAGGTGGTTCTGGTATGTGCGGAATTGCCGAAGTTCTGCAACATGAAGGATATAAGATTACAGGTTCAGATCTTGCTGAAACCGCTACTATAAAATATCTGAAGTCTTTAGGGATCATGATTTTTATCGGTCACAAGCCCGAAAATATTTTAGGTGCAGATGTTGTCGTTCGATCATCAGCCATTGATATGATGAATCCTGAATTAACTGCTGCCAGAGAGCAGCTAATTCCTGTTATTCCTCGTGCAATGATGCTTGCTGAGTTGATGCGATTTCGTCATGGCATAGCTATTTCTGGAACACATGGTAAAACTACGACTACAAGTTTAGTGAGTTGTTTATTAGCAGAGGGAGGTCTTGACCCCAGTTTTGTTATTGGTGGAAAACTGAACAGTTGTGGTAGCCATGCGCAATCGGGAAAGTCTGCTTATATTGTTGTTGAGGCTGATGAAAGTGATGCGTCATTTTTATATTTAAAACCGATGATGGCTGTTGTTACTAATATTGATGTCGATCACATGGATAACTATGGGGATGATTTCACAAAATTACGTAGTACGTTTGTGGAGTTTTTACGACATTTACCCTTTTATGGATTGGCTGTTGTTTGTGGTGATGATGAAGTAGTTAAGCAAATTTTGCCTGATATTCAGCGTCCTACGCTAATTTACGGTTTTAATGAGGGTGCGCATTATCGGGCGATCAATTGGACGCAAAATGGTATGCTTAGCGAATTTGTTGTGCAGCGGCCCAGCCCACATAAGCCTTTGACGATAAAATTTAAATGGCCTGGCAGGCATAATGTGCTTAATGCCCTTGCAGCCATCACTATCAGTACTGAATTAGGTATCAATGATGATGCAATCATCCGTGGTTTATATAATTTTCAAGGAGTAGGGCGGCGCTTTCAAATGTTAGGGGAGCGTCGTTTTGTGCAGGGTACGGCAACAATTGTCGATGATTATGGTCATCATCCACAAGAAATTAAATCAACAATAGATGCTTTTCGCCGGGTATGGCCAAATCAAAGATTACTGCATGTTTTTCAGCCACATCGATATAGCCGCACTAAATCTTTATTTAATCAGTTTGTTCAGGCATTGAGCTTGGCGGATGAGTTGCTATTGTTTGATATATATTCTGCTGGTGAACCATTAATACCGGGCGTCAGCAGTGATACACTAGCAAGCGAAATACGCCTTAATTTTCCTAATGTTACATTGGTCGATGCAAGTAATTTAGAACAACATTTAAATAACATTGTTCGGGATGGTGATATTGTTTTGATGCAAGGAGCCGGTAATATTGGGCAAATAGCCTATCATCTGGCTAAATCAACTGAATCTTGATTAAGTGTTGGAAATAAACTGTTAGGTCAAATCACGCTTGTTCATAGAACAAAACTGGTTTTTTAAAACAGGCAGGATTATAAACAAATTAAAATTGATTATGTTACAGAGGCATGGTCAATGGAGACAAACAATGTCTAAGAAAAAACTCAATCTTGTATTGATTTATGGTGGTAAGTCAGGAGAGCATGAAATTTCATTACGTTCTGCTGCTGCTGTACTTGCAAATCTTGATACAACAAGATTTAACATCAACTTGATAGCTATCGATAAAGAAGGTCGATATTTTATTAATAATTATGATGAATTATTGTCTTATCATGATTCTTTGCCGGTCTACACTGAAAAATCAATACCATTAGATAGCTTAGTCAAGCAAGGTAAATTTTGTTTGCCGGCAGATGTTGTGTTTCCAGTAGTGCATGGCCCTTTATATGAAGATGGTTGCTTACAAGGCATGCTAGAGTTAGCCGATATTGCTTATGTTGGTTGTGGTGTATTAACGTCAGCTATTGGCATGGATAAAGATATGGCACGTCGCATAGCCTGTGTTAATGGTGTTAAGTCGGCTCGTTACTACGTATTGCCTGCGCATGCAACTCCCAATGATATTGAGACTTTTTGCCAGCAAGCAATATTAGAATTTGGCTGGCCTTTATTCGTGAAACCATGCTCGCTGGGATCTAGTGTTGGAATTAATAAAGTTAGTTCACCAGAAACACTGATCGCTGCAATAGCGGAAGCAAAGCGTTTCGATGATGAAGTGCTCATAGAAGAGTGCATTTATGGTCGTGAAATAGAAATAGCTATACTTGAAAATCCGGTTTTAGGACATCCACCGCTTGTTAGTGTACCGGGTGAGGTAAAAATTAGCCATCAAGATGGCTATTATTCTTATGCTGCCAAATATTTGCAAAGCGAGCAAACTGAGCTTAGCATTCCTGCACAGTTAGATGAGGATCTAACCTCCCAATTACAACAAATAGCATCACAAATTTTTATAAACTTAAAGTGCAGAGGCATGGCAAGAGTAGATTTTTTTGTTAACGAAATAACAAAAGACATTTATTTCAATGAAATTAATACACTACCTGGATTTACTTCGATTAGTATGTATCCCAAAATGTGGCAAGAAAGTGGACTTTCTTACCCCGAGCTGCTTGTTAGCTTAATTGATACGGCTTTGGCACATCATTACCATCGTCAGCAGATTGTTACTCATTACCAATAAGGACCGATAATTTTGGCTGACCTACCTAGTTTAAAGTTCGAGCACATTCCCATGACCGCTGACAAAACACAATTACGTTATACGAGTATGTTAACATTGTTGGTGATTTGTGCCTTATTACTATCAGTACGGGTCGTGTATTTATACATGGCAGATGCCCAGAGGTTTCCGATTAATACAGTTAAAATTTCAGCCACCTATCAACATGTCACTCGTAAGCAAATTGAAACGGTATTAGCTACTCATCTTAATGATAGTTTTTTTACCTTACCTGCAGGGCAGTTACAAGCCAAATTAGCTGCAATCGATTGGGTGGAGAAAGTTGATATAGAGCGTATTTGGCCAGATACATTAAAAATTACTCTTGTTGAACGAGAACCTGTTGCATTATGGAATAATACTTTGATGACCATAGATGGACATTTATTTAATGTGGACAAGCAACCCAGTATTATCGGACTACCTATATTAACTGGTCCTGAAAATCAGCAGATTGATGTTTTACATTTGTATCAAAAATTGAATAAACTACTTTTAAATTATGGGTTACAGGCTAGATCACTGCAATTACGTGAAAACCAGGCCTGGGAGCTTGCTTTAGCAAATGGAGTGCAAGTGCGTTTAGGGAAGCAAGATTTGGAGCAGCGTTTGATGCGCTTTTGCAAAGCTTATGCTTCGTTATTCGCAGATAAATCAGAGCAGCTATCTAGTGTTGATTTACGTTATGGGCGGGGCATGGCCGTGCAGTGGAAACAATAAGCGGGACGATAATGGCAAAAAGAATCGAAAAAAATATTATTACTGGTTTGGATATCGGTACCTCTAAAATTGTTGCGTTGATAGGAGAAATTACGGAACAAGGTACGATAGAAATTATCGGTATAGGTCGGCATCCTTCTTATGGATTAAAACGTGGAGTGGTCGTTGACATTGAAGCTACAGTTAATTCCATACAGCGTGCCGTACAAGAGGCTGAATTAATGGCTGGATGCGAAGTTAATACTGTATTTACAGGAATAGCTGGCAGCCATATTCGCAGTTTAAATTCACATGGAATTGTAGCAATTAGAGATAAGGAAGTTTCACAAGCAGATATTGAACGTGTTATCGATGCGGCAAAAGCGGTTGCTATTCCAGCTGATCAGAAAATTCTACACATACTACCACAAGAGTTTATCATTGATAATCAAGGGAGTATTCGTGAACCAGTTGGCATGGCTGGTGTGAGGTTGGAAGCCCGAGTGCATATTGTGACTGGTGCGGTAAGTGCCGCTCAGAATATTGCTAAATGTGTGCGTAGATGTGGTTTAGAAGTCAATGACATTATTCTTGAGCAACTTGCATCGAGTCATGCAGTTTTAACAGAAGATGAAAAAGAACTGGGTGTCTGTTTGATTGATATTGGCGGTGGAACGACAGATATTGCAATTTTTCTAGAAGGTGCTATTCAACATACGGCGGTTATTCCGATTGCGGGTGATCAAGTGACCAATGATATTGCCGTGGCATTGCGTACACCGAGTAAATCAGCCGAGCAAATTAAAATTCATCATGGTTGTGCTGTTATCGAAATGGCTGATGCTAATAGTATGGTCGAAGTCGTCAGTATTAATGAACGACCTGGGCGAAAAATTTCTGCCAAAGCTTTATCGGAGGTAGTTTCCGCTCGTTATGAAGAATTATTTAGGCTGGTTCGTCATGAATTACGTCGAAGTGGTTTTGAAGATCTAATTGCAGCTGGGATTGTTTTGACGGGAGGAGCATCAAAAGTTAATGGCGCGCTTGATCTTGCTGAATTATGTTTTGAGATGCCTGTTCGTCATGGATGTGCACAACAAATTTCAGGGTTGAACGAAGCCGCGACAAATCCTTCATTAGCAACTGGAGTTGGTTTATTGTTGCATGGCTTTCAACAACAATACGAAGCTGGGTATAATAGTGTTGTATTAAATGATCGTGCTAGCAGTATATGGGCAAGGATGAAAAAATGGTTTCAAGGTAATTTTTAATTAAAATTAACCGTAATTTTTGCTGATTTTAGTCATGTGTTGAAATTTTTGTTAAATTTTTGAATAAATTTAACTTATAATATATCCCTAACTAGCAGAAACCAAAAATTAGAATTTTGTGAGGTACTATAATGTTTGAATTAATGGAGAGCCACCTGGACAGCGCAGTAATCAAAGTGGTTGGTGTAGGGGGCGGCGGCGGTAATGCTGTTGAACACATGGTCACTGAAAAAATAGACGGTGTTGAATTTATTTGTGCAAATACAGATGCTCAAGCACTGAAAAACTCAAATGCCAAAATTCATATTCAGTTGGGCGACTTACTGACCAAGGGTCTTGGGGCTGGTGCGAATCCGCAAATAGGTCGACAAGCAGCCGAAGAAGATCGTGAACGCATCAAAGATGTTTTGCAAGGCGCTGATATGGTCTTTATAACGGCTGGTATGGGTGGTGGTACTGGTACGGGTGCGGCTCCGGTATTTGCTGAAGTAGCAAAAGAGTTAAATATTCTTACCGTAGCTGTAGTAACGAAGCCTTTTTCTTTTGAAGGTAAGCAACGTGCACTCGCTGCTGAAGAGGGTATCCGCAGTCTTGCTGAACATGTGGACTCATTAATCACCATACCAAACAACAAGCTCTTGAGTGTGCTGGGAAAAAATATTAGTTTATTAAACGCATTCAAAGCAGCTAACAATGTGTTGTTAGGTGCAGTGAAGGGGATTGCTGATTTAATTACACGCCCTGGGCTTATCAATGTCGATTTTGCGGATGTGCGAACAGTCATGTCAGAAATGGGTATGGCGATGATGGGAACTGGTAGTGCAAAAGGGGATCAACGAGCTCGTCAAGCAGCTGAAGCTGCGATAGCTTCTCCATTGCTAGAAGATGTTAATTTTTCTGGCGCACGCGGTATTTTAGTTAACATCACTGCTGGTTTAGATATGTCAATTGGCGAATTTGAAGAAGTAGGCGATGTGGTTAAGGAATTTATATCAGATGATGCGACCGTTGTTGTTGGCACGGTCATCGATCCAGATATGACTGAAGAAATGCGGGTAACGGTTATTGTGACTGGTTTAGGAGATGCTAGGCAAAAATCTCGTGTGCAACAACATTCAACCAGCAAATCTCGTTTTTCTGAAACTAGGCGTGTTGATGGTTCCTTAGATTATGAGCAATTAGATAGACCTGCTGTTATTCGTAAGCAAGCTACTACTCATACAATAGATAAGCAACCGATGGATAGTACAACCGATGTTGATTATTTAGATATTCCTGCCTTTTTAAGACGTCAAGAAGAGGTTTGAGGGTATGAAAATGGCCTGAGTGCCATTTTTGAGGAATAGTGAAATAAATGGACTAACTAATAAAATTTTGCTAGAGTAGCCAGGTTTTTTATGCCCAGTGTCTAACATGAGGGTTTTCATAAATAATGAGTACTGATGATAAAACAACGAACCCCTAAAAAGATTATCCAAGCTACTGGTGTTGGCCTTCACTCTGGCGAAAAAGTTCTCCTGACCTTGCATCCAGCACCCATCAATACTGGTATTATTTTTCGACGTACTGATCTAGATCCAATTGTAGAAATTCCAGCGTCTTATGAGTATGTTAGCGATACACTTCTTTGTACGTCATTGCAAAATAAAGGCGCTAAGGTAGCGACGGTAGAGCATTTACTATCCGCCTTTGCTGGATTGGGTATTGATAATGCCTATGTCGATATTAATGCTGCAGAAATACCAATTATGGATGGAAGTGCGGCGCCGTTTATATTTTTAATTCAGTCTGCGGGAATACGCGAACAAAATGCGGCAAAACGATTTATACGAATTTTAAAACCAATTTGTATTGAAGATGGCAATAAATTTGTAAAACTTCTGCCCTACAATGGTTATAAAATATCGTTCACTATTGAGTATGATCATCCTATATTTAACAATAAACCACAAAAAGCTAGTTTTGATTTCTCCAGTACATCTTATGTTCAACAAGTATGTAGGGCCAGAACATTCGGTTTTCTTGCTGAATACGAAAAATTGCGAGAGGCAGATTTGGCAAAGGGTGGTAGTTTAGATAATGCGGTTGTGATTGATGACTATCGCGTGTTAAATGAAGATGGGTTACGTTTCGATGATGAATTGGTCAAACACAAAGTTTTGGATGCGATTGGTGATTTATATCTTCTAGGATCTGGTTTAATCGGTGCTTTTGAAGGACATCGTTCGGGACATGAGTTAAATAATAAATTATTACGAACATTAATGGCTCGCCAAGACGCTTGGGAATACACCTATTTTGATGTTGAAAATTATCAGCCAGTGATCAAGTTTGATGTATTAGCGATGGAGTAACTACTTGGATTGGTTTCAATGACATAAACTATTCTTTGGGGATAGTTTAAACAACTTTATTGCTAGCCGATTCACTTATTCCATTAAAACAAGCAATGGTTTTTTGGATATTCCAGACCCTCCTCTTCGAAACACGTGCTACGCAGCCTCCTCAGGGCGAAAGGATGAGGCGAAAAGAGCTAAAGTCGAGCACGGTTCATTCCTGGCTTTTACCGCAAATATTCCCTAAACGATTTAATGCTTCCTGCAATGGCTTATAAGTGCATGTGCTTGCTTGTTCTCTGATGAGTTGGCTAGCGCAGGTGGATATAGCTTTCGATCTAACTGTTGGCGGCTCTGGTTGCGCGCGCTCAGCGGCAATCATAATTTTGATAGTGCGTAATTGATAAAGACCTTCGGCTTGACGTAGTTTATCTCTTAATACAGGCAAACTATAGCGAAGTTGTGTAGCCCATACGGCATTGTTGCAGGCTAGCACTAGTTGTCCCTTGTTGAAACTTGATACGTTGCAATAGGGATGTAAATTCTCTGGAATATATTGGTTAACGGTACGATTTAATTGTTCCAATTGGTGAACGTGTTGATACATGGCCGTTAACTTTGGGTTTAAGCAATCTCTAATGCGGCGCAATTTAACTCCTAATATATGAGTATGATAGCAAATTTTTTTTATCTACAATATTATAGCGAAATTGATTTGATGTTAAAGATTGACTGCAATAAGGAATAGAATGAATAATGACAGCAATATTATTTACCAGGCCCGTCTTCATTGGATAATTTTTGTGGGTCCTATAACGTTACTAGGTATCGCTCTTTATTTAGCAATCGCCAATCCTTATGTCATACAAATTGCTATGTTAATTGTATTGTTCGCTAGTGTGTGGTTATTTATGGCTTGGTTAACTTATGAATTTTCTTTGCTAATGATAAAGAGAAATCAGGTTATTTTATGTACAGGTGTACTTGTAAGAACAACGATTGATATTCCCTTAAGTAAAATTGAAAGTATTGATATTAGGCAGACTATCGTAGGCAGCCTCTTACATTATGGTTCATTAGTTATTACGGGAACAGGAGGAACACAGCAAAAGGTTAGCTATCTTAGCAAGCCATTAACTTGTCGTAGGTATATAGAACAAAATTTAAATTAACTATCTTTTTGATCGGAGCCATTTCAGCTAGTCGACGGGGAAATGGTGATAAGCGATGAGGGGGTTGTGCAAGGTTCAGCATGCAGTCCAATAATTGCGAATATCTTTGCTCACGAAGTGATAGACAAATGGATGGAAACGACGGTAAGAGCGCACTGTGCGGGTGAAGTAAAAATGGTAC
>JBMLTO010000070.1:0-28035 GCA_049239925.1 Legionella sp.
CAAAGGTGATGTATTCGATTTGGCGCGTCTCGCCACCAAACCAATTGATGCTATCCATTTGCCAAACTTGTTTTGAGTCAGCCCTTAAGGGGCTTTTGGCCTAGTTTTTTCTTTTCAAACACAGGAAACTCATACAATTGAGCGTCAAGCCTTCAACGAGAAATAAGCACTACATTTAGTTTAATACAGGTTAGAGCCAAATTCATACAGGCATAGGCACCATCTTGTTATACGGCAAATAGACTACCGCTTAAGCTGGTGTACTCAGAGCAGTATCCTAGCAGAATAGAAGCCTTGAGCGCCGAAAAACAAATTCAAGGATGGAGCAGAAAAAAGAAGGAAGCCCTAATCTCAGGTGAATGGGACAAGCTTTCCTACTTGGCTCAACGAAAGAAAAAATAGTCTTGATGTTTTCTATTTGGGATCTAGCCCTTCGAGACGCGTGCGTAGCACGCACCTCAGGGCGAACGGTCCTGGGAACAATGGCTAAAGTAGATGACTATCAAATGCTTTAATCTTAGTTACGTGCCTGATGGCGGGAATTCAGTAAATTTTTACTGAATTTTTTAGTAAAATTTATCATAATGCTGACTGTGATAATTAATGAGACGTGTTATGAGGTCAGTATCTTGGTTGGATGATCTTAACGAGAGACAACGCAGTGCGGTGATGGCTCCTTTAGGTAATGCATTGGTATTAGCTGGCGCTGGAAGTGGAAAAACTTCTGTATTAGTCAATCGGGTTGCCTGGTTAGTTGATGTTGAACATCTTCCGCCGCAAGCCATTTTAGCTGTAACCTTCACGAATAAAGCAGCAGGGGAAATGAAAGCCCGCTTAAGCCAGCTTATTGCTGTTCCAATTAATGATTTATGGGTTGGTACGTTTCATGGTTTATGCCATAGGTTATTACGAAGACACTTCCATGAAGTTGGGCTTCCTTCGCAATTCCATATTTTGGACAGTGATGATCAAGCGCGTATGATTAAGAGGGTCATCATCGATTTACAGTTAGATGTCGAACAATGGCCAGTTAAGCAGGCACAGTCATTTATTAATGGCAAAAAAGATGAAGGTCTAAGGCCACAAAGCATATCTACACAGCCTTATGGTCCAATGAAAACACTGATTAAAATCTATCATGCTTATGACAAAGCTTGTAAAAAAGCAGGAGTAATTGATTTTGCTGAATTGATATTAAGTTGTCATGAGTTATTACGAGACAACCATCAGTTGCTTGCTCATTACCAGCAGCGTTTTCGTGCTATTTTAGTGGATGAGTTTCAAGATACCAATACTATTCAGTATGCATGGATACGCTTGTTGACTGGTAAAAATACTGCAGTGATGGCAGTTGGTGATGATGATCAATCGATTTACGGATGGCGGGGTGCCAGGATTGAAAATATACATCGGTTTGCTCAAGATTTCGCTCCAGCGCAATTGATTCGTTTGGAACAAAATTATCGTTCAACCGCAACGATTCTAAAGGCTGCAAATGTTTTAATTACTCATAATCAATCCCGAATGGGAAAAGATTTGTGGACTGAAGGCAAGGTTGGTGAAAAAATTTTGGTTTATAGTGCTTTCAATGAGTTAGAAGAAGCTCGTTTTGTTAGTCAACGTATCAGCATGGAAGTCGAAGAAGGGCGTTGTCTAAGTCAAATAGCTATTCTTTATCGTTCGAATGCCCAGTCACGTTTATTAGAAGAATCCTTATTGCGTGCAGGTATCGCCTACCGAATTTATGGAGGCATGCGATTTTTTGATCGCGCTGAAGTAAAGGATGCGCTTGCTTATGTCCGCTTAATAGCGAATACCGACGATGATACTGCATTTGAACGCATCGTTAACTTTCCTGCGCGGGGTATAGGAGAAAAGACACTCGACGACATACGTAGCTTGGCTAAAGATGAGCAATGTTCCTTATGGTTAGCAGCAACCAAACTAGTAGCTAGTGATCATTTACCACAACGGGCTGCTACTGCATTAGTAAAATTTACCAGTCTTATCGAACGATTAAAATTGTCTATTTCCATGTTAGAACTAGATGAGAAAATTAATGAAATTATCAACAGTAGTGGCTTGTATGATCATTTCAGGCAATCAAAAGCCGATAAATCCGAATCAAAGTTAGACAACTTGCAAGAATTGGTGAATGCGGCTAAAGAATTTCGTTATGAACAAACGATTGATGAGGAAGAAATGCCTTTGCTAACTGCTTTTCTTGCCCATGCATCGTTAGAAGCTGGCGAGATGCAGGCAAATGAACAAGAATTTTATGTACATATGATGACCCTGCATGCAGCTAAGGGTTTGGAGTTTCCTGTCGTTTTTTTAGTTGGCATGGAAGAAGGCATTTTTCCTGGCAAGCAATCAATTGATGAACCCGATCGATTGGAGGAGGAACGTCGTTTGTGTTATGTAGGCATGACACGTGCTAAAGAAAAGTTGATTTTAAGTTATGCTGAAATTAGGCGTCTATATGGCCGTGAAGAATATCATCGTCCCTCACGATTCCTTCATGAATTACCAGTTGATTTATTGCATGAAATTCGCCCTAAAGCAAAATATCAACCAATATCGACCAATACATCGTCCCACACCGCTAGCGTAGTTGCGCATACACATGATTCTGGCCTGAAGATTGGCCAATCAGTTATTCATCCTAAATTTGGTGCAGGAGTCGTATTATCACTGGAAGGAAGCGGTGCCCATACGCGCATACAAGTTAAATTTGCAGAGCAGGGAACTAAATGGTTGGTATTAGCCTATGCTAATTTAACAACCGTAGCTTGAATTTACTAATGACTGATGCTAGGGTTGATGTGTTCCGAATACAGACAACATAAGGGGATAGGTGTGAAATTAGCTAGTTTATTTACAACAGGAACGTTAGTAACTTTGATTGGACTGCCAATGTTAGCAGCGGCCGAGAGCGGTCTGACAGTCGGTCAAAAAAAAGAGGTAGAGCACGTTATTCATGATTATTTAGTTGGTAATCCAGAAGTACTCATTGAGGCTTCGCAGGCTTTGCAGCAAAAACAACAAAAAGATCTTCAAGACCAGGCAAAGACAGCAATTTCTACCAATTCTGATGCATTATTCAATGAAAAACTATCATTAGCAGGCAATCTCAAGGGGGCTATCACCCTAGTCGAGTTTTTCGATTATCAATGCATTCATTGCAAAAAAATGACTCCAATTCTGAATGATTTAATGAGTAAAAATGCTAACTTACGTGTTATTTACAAAGAATTTCCAATTTTTGGTAAAAGTTCAGAATTAGCTTCACGAGTGGCATTAGCAGCGGCTTTGCAAGGTAAATATCAGCAAGTCCATGAACTATTATTGACTCTTGATAAACGACTCAATGAAAATATTGTGATGAATGCTATCAAAACACTAGGTTTGGATATGAGCAAGCTGAAAAAGGATATGAATAGTCAAGATATTAGCAAACAATTGGATGCAAATCGTAGCCTTGCTGAAAAGCTTCATTTGATGGGAACGCCTGCATTTATTGTAGCCTCAACGCCTGCTGGACATTTGAAAGCTGGTAGCTTACCTGAATTTGTTCCTGGCGCTGCTAGCAAAGAATCGTTGCAAAGTTTGATCGATAAGGTCGCCGCGCAGTAATGCTCATTGATTGTTGTATGGGATAACAAGCAATATTAGATTTTATGCTGCTTGTTATCCGTTACGTAGATAACGAATTATTTTAGCCAATGTTTTCATACAATAGTTATGTTATTGACTACCCTCCCGTTTTTATCCGTACTGTATTTAGATGGTATATTTTATAAGATTGATTATTTTGAGATGTAAATGATAAAACCAGAAACTTTTCAGGACATAATTTTAACGTTGCAACAATTTTGGGCTGCCCAAGGTTGTGTTATCTTGCAACCATTCGATATGGAAGTGGGTGCTGGAACTTTTCATCCAGCAACTTTTTTACGAGCAATAGGTCCTGAGCCTTGGTCGGCTGCTTATGTACAGCCATGTCGACGTCCTACCGATGGTCGTTACGGCGAAAATCCAAATCGTCTACAACATTATTATCAATTTCAAGTTGTGCTAAAACCATCACCTTTAGATATTCAACAGCTGTACTTGGACTCTATCGTTGCGCTTGGGATTGATTTACTGAAAGATGATATCCGTTTTGTAGAAGATAACTGGGAATCGCCTACATTAGGAGCTTGGGGATTAGGATGGGAAGTTTGGCAAAATGGCATGGAAGTTTCACAGTTCACTTATTTTCAACAAATAGGTGGTTTAGCTTGTAAACCAGTCACTGGTGAGCTGACCTATGGTCTTGAACGATTGGCTATGTCTATTCTTGCGGTCGATAGCGTTTATGATTTGCCGTGGTCAAAAAGCAGTGAGGGAATAGTGACGTATGGTGATGTATTTCATCAAAATGAAGTAGAGTTATCTAGCTATAATTTTGAGCATGCAGATATTGAATTTTTATTGAATCAATTTGATTTTTACGAAGGACAAGCTGAAAAATTGATCACGGCGCAGTTACCCTTGCCTGCTTATGAAATGGTTATTAAAGCATCTCATGCATTTAATTTGCTAGATGCTCGTCATGCGATTTCGGTGAGCGAGCGACAACGTTTTATTTTACGTGTCAGACAGTTATCTAGAGCGGTGGCGTTAGCTTATTATCAAGCTCGCGAAATTTTGGGTTTTCCTATATGTAAAAAGGTGTCTAATGTATAATGATTTGCTATTTGAAATAGGAACTGAAGAATTGCCTTCGGGGGCGGTTTGGCCTCTAGCAAAAGAGCTAGCTGATAATCTGAGCGCGCTATTGGCCGAAGCCAATTTGCAATATGGTGAAATTCGCCCATACGCTACTCCTAGGCGATTAGCAGTTGCTATCGAAAATGTACAATCTCGTCAAGAATCTCAATCTATTCTTCGCAAGGGTCCAGCTACAACGGTAGCTACTGATCAGCAAGGCAAACCCAATCCAGCTCTTGTAGGTTTTGCCAAATCATGTGGAGTTTCTGTTGAAGAACTATCTATTATCAAAACCAGTAAAGGTGAGTGGTGGTCCTATCAAACTGTGAAAACAGGCATGGATACCTGCGAACTACTACCTGAGATAATCAATAAAGCAGTTGCTTCTCTAACAATTCCTAAAACCATGCGTTGGGGAGCCGGTGAGGTTGAATTTGCACGGCCAGTACATTGGGTATTATTACTATTTGCTGATCAACTGGTTTCTGCGAACGTTTTGGGCCTGATGACCAGTCAATACAGTAAAGGTCATCGCTATCATGCTAATCGAAGTATAGAAATATCGTCTATAAAACAATATGAGTCTTTATTGGTTAGTTCCTATGTGCAGGCTGATTTTTTCAAGCGTCGCCAGTTAATCGTACAGCAAATTACACAATTAGCAGCTAGCCAGGCTTGCACCGCGGTTATGCCAGACAAGTTGATTGATGAGGTTACGTCGATTGTTGAATGGCCGCAGGCTTTGTTGGCAAGTTTCGACCATTCTTTTTTGGATGTCCCTGCAGAAGTTTTAATTGCTGCTATGCAAGGCCATCAGAAATGTTTTGCGATGCAGGATGCGCAAGGCCAATTAGTTCCTCATTTTATCACGGTAGCAAATATCCATAGCAATGATTATCGGTCGATCATCTTAGGTAATGAAAAAGTAATGCGGGCTCGCTTAAGTGATGCTGCTTTTTTTTATCAGCAGGATAAAAAGAAGCCATTAATCAGTTACCAACAGGCGACTGAAAAAGTTATTTTTCAAAAAGGGCTTGGTAGCTTGTACGATAAGTCTAAACGTCTAGAAAAACTATTACTATCTATGAGTAATACTTTGGGATTGCTTTCAATGCAGGCAGCACGTGCGGCTGAATTGAGTAAATGTGATTTGATGACCGGAATGGTTGATGAATTTCCTGAATTGCAAGGTGTGATGGGATATTACTATGCTCTAGGTGATGGTGAAGACGAGGTTATAGCGCAAGCACTTGTCGAGCAATATTTGCCACGTTTTGCTGCGGATAGTTTGCCTGCTACTCCTTTGGGGATAGCATTATCGTTAGTTGATAGACTTGATACGTTGGTTGGTAATTTTTCCCTTGGGCAAAAACCTACAGGTGTTAAAGATCCCTTTAAACTTAGAAGGCATGCGCTTGCTGTGGTTCGGTTACTAATGATTATCCCTGCGCCATTGACGTTATCGAGTCTGATTACACAAACATTAGACATTTTTGGAGATAGGCTAAATCCGGAGCAATCGGTTATCAGCGATTTAAAACTGTTTATCTTAGAACGAATGCAATCATTTTATCAAGGGCAAGGGATTCAACCGGAATTGATCCAGGCTGTGCGTGCTAAACAGGATGATTGGTTATATGATTTAAATAATCGTCTTAATGCCTTATTAGCATTTACTAAATTACCTGAAGCTGTCAGTTTGTCAGCAGCAAGCAAACGAGTAAAAAATTTGTTGCAGCACGCTAGTTGTTCCTTTGATCATTTGATGGTTGATCCACAATTATTTCAGCTGCCAGCCGAATCTATTTTGTTGCATGCGGTTGAGCATGTAGAACAACAAGTGAATATAATGAATAAAAATCACCAATATGGTGATGTTTTGATTCATTTGGCCGGTTTAAAAGTGCCAACAGATGAGTATTTTGATCAAGTTATGATTATGGTCGAAGACGAGAGGATTAAATCTAACCGCCTCGCAACCTTAGCTAGGTTACAAGGTCTACTATTAACCGTTGCTGATATTTCTATGTTGCAGTTGGGATAATGACTAAATTAATCATTTTGGATCGTGATGGGGTAATTAATCAAGATTCATTGCACTATATAAAAATGGCAGATGAATTCATATTATTACCTGGCAGTGCCCAGGCCATAGCTCGTTTAGTTTCCGCTGGTTATCGAGTTGCAGTTGCTACCAATCAGTCAGGCGTCAGCAGGGGGTTATATAGTGAGCAAGATCTTGCGGCTATTCATCAAAAAATGCATGCAAGCATTAAGGAAGCTGGTGGGTATATTGATTGGATTGAATACTGCATACACTTACCAGAAGCCGGTTGTTTTTGTCGCAAACCAAACCCAGGCATGTTATTAGCGATTGCCGAGCATTACAATTGTTCATTGATGGAGGTTCCTTTTATTGGTGATCGTTTATCTGATATTCAAGCGGCTTATGCAGCAGGTGCCAAGCCGTCGATAGTTTTATCACCAATGACGGATCGTTTAAAATTAGTCAATTATCCCGACGTTGCTGTTTATCAGTCATTGGCCGAATGGGTCGATTGTTTTTTACCATGAGCAATATACTATTAACAGTAGGCTTTGATGATTTGAAGTTGCGTGCAGAGGCTGAGCAATTAGCTACTAAATTAGAACTGCAACTGAATAATGATTATTTACCTCGTTTATCATTAGGGAATGACAAATTGCAGTTGTTAAGTCATGATTTTTTACCCATCGCGGCAGATTTCAATGCATCACGATGGCAAAAGCGTCGTGATGCTGGAAAAAAGCAGGGCTTAATTCGTGCCTGTAAGCCCAAAGAGGGTGTATTTATTATTGATGCAACTGCTGGTTGGGGACGAGATTCTGCGATATTAGCAAGTTTTGGTGCACGAATCTTGATGCTAGAACGTAATAAAATTTTAGCAGCATTGCTTGATGATGCTTTACAAAGAAGAGAATCAAATACATTAGATTTATCTTTACAACATGTTGATGCTAAGGATTATATTCAGGCGTTAAACGCAGACGATTATCCAGACATCATATACATTGATCCTATGCATCCTGTTCGAAATAAAAATGCTTTAGTCAAAAAAGACATGCAAATACTGCAAAATTTCTTAGGTCCAGATGAGGATGCACGTGAATTGATAGATATTTCTATATCTCGTGCTCGCCAGCGAGTGGTGGTAAAGTGGCCACAGCATTTAAATCCATTGATAAAACCTCAGTTGAGTATTACAGGAAAGACGGTGCGATTTGATGTCTATTTATTACGTTAAAATTTTTTAGGGTGTGTTGACAATGCAGTCTTCCGCCTAGGTACGACTTGTTCGCGGCATCCATTCCATCTTAATCAGCGGCAAATTTCTTCATAGAGATCATGCTAGTCTGGATTTAGGTTCTCAATCAAATTTAACGTCTACAGCCTGGACCAGTTTTTGAATCGCTGTTCACGTCGAGCAGCCTCTACATGAGTTTCATGAATCTCCTAATAAACCAACATATGCACATTGTACCTAGCTGTAAATCTCGGAATCAGGCTATTTTTATGCCCCCAGACTCGTTTAATGAAATTGGATGTTGAACCCGTGTATCGTGTGCCATTTCGCTTGTCTTCCATCATATAGAGATAAAATGACTTCATTATTTTTACCAGAGTATTGGACTCCATGCGATGATATCATCAAATTTTAATGATTACATGGGTAGCCAAATATAGGAACCAACCATTGTGAGCATTGACGCATAATTTCTCTTCAACTGATCGTATCTTTTAGCAATAGCTCGAAAATGTTTAAGTCTGCAAATATGTTTTCAACGAGATGACGATAGTTATATAAACCCCAATCAATATCAGCATTCCCCCATTTTAGAGTTCATTTTCCGTGGAACAATTGGAGTTTGTGACTTGTTTTTGGTCTGATTCATCTGTTATTAATCAAAAGATTGGGGCAATAAATCAGGTTCATTTTTAACTTGGTCATTTCCTGGATGCCGCGAATAAGTTGCGGCGCGTAGGCGGGTGGATGAATTGTCAACACGCCTTATTATAACGGAAGTAAATTCCTTTACACATCAATATAACGGTCTAATGTGCTGTATAAAGGAATAAACTATGTCTAATTACAGTTGTAAGCCTTGTCCATTCTGATCTTGAGCAATAGGGGCTGGTAGTAGTGGATCTTGCCCAGGATTATCGCGTCTTAATTGCAACAGCTCCTTCCGGAAAGTTTGTTGATGAAATAAGTTATTTTCATGCTTCATTGCCTGGTTACGATATTCTGCATAAGCTTTTGCATTTTCTCTTCCTAAGCCTAATAAGGTATTGCTATCGGAAAAAATTTCTTCAATTTTCTTTTCTTTTCCCTTGACATTAATTTTAATTTTACTCTCATCATAACCTACCGCTAAGCAAGCATTATATAATTCACAAGCCAGTTTTGTCGCAATTTTTTCATCTGCATGGTCTACTTTTAGAGTAACCTCTTCTTTCCCTTTGCTTTTAAATGCTAACGCTAAGCTCATTAAATCATTTTTTAATTTAGAATCTGTTGATTCAATGCCACTAAAAAAACCAATTTTAATTTGTAAACTCATACTGCCATCAGGATTCGTAATTAGTTCACGGCCTGTTTCTGTTAGTAGTTTGGGAAACGCTTCCAATTTTATCTTTTTAAATCTATCTGAAATAATCGTTGCATCTTGATTAATACCTGCGTGTATATTCTGTGCATAGAGTTCATCGATTTTATTTCTCATTTTTTTATTATGATGATAAATAGTTGCAAGTAAAGTGATTCGATCGCGTTCCTTTTGTGCTTCGCGGTGATTATTCTTTATAGACTCATCAAGCGCTTTATCAAAGCTCTCGAGCATTTCTGTCTGTGCTTTCTTCAAGTTATCTAACAGTTCCGCTTTTGCTTGATTCAAGACTGATCGATTTCTAGGATCTTCCATGTCTATATCCAAAATTTTTGCAAGATTTGTTGAAAAGTCAGGGTTATTAAGAAGTGTTTCAAACTTTCCTTTTTCACTATCGTGTTGAGCTTTTATTGCTTGGTGTGCAGCATTTTTCTCTTCGGTAATAAAATAGGCAATATTTCCTGGATGGCAGCCAGCACTTTCATTTTTTATGTGAGTATTTAATTTTTCCAGATTCGTATGAAAAGTCTTGCTTGCCTCACTAGTTGTTGTACTAATTTTTAATGCCTCTTGTAATGCAGAGCCAATTACTTGTTGAGCTTGTCTATCTTGCGAGAGTCTAAGCTTGTCAATAACACTCATTTTGTCAACTAATACATTACCAAAATTTTTTTGTAGAACAGTTTCACGGTTTTTTAAATAAAGGTCAAAAGCGTTTAAACTTGTATCAGCAATGCTTGAGACATTTATACTTGCAATGTATTGTTTAACTTCTGCAACTAGTTGTTCTGGTTGAACGCTACGAAAGAATGATGAATCGTAATCACGGGTTATCATAGTTTACTCATCCAATATCAAATGTTTATTTTATTTTATTAGTATAACATTAAGGCAGCATTAAGTTATACAGCTAATCCAATTGTTCTGTTTACCAGGCAGGTATGGCTGCATTGCCAAATAATTGTTTTGCTTTGGCTTTCACTGGTTTTGAATGAATGGCTTTAACCAGCAATTGCAATTGTTGTCGCTTATTAGAACGCTTATTGATAACAATTAAATTAGCATAAGGAGAATCTTGTTTTTCTAAAAATAGAGCGTCACGAACTGGATTTAGTCCTGCTGGAAGGGCATAAGTAGTATTAATTGCTGCTGCATCTACATCAGCAAGAACATGAGGCAATTGTGCTGCATCTAATTCTTTAAACTGTAGTTGCTTAGGATTGTTGGCAATATCATCTAAGGTAGCATTTCGAGTATGTTTCAGGGTAATTAGGCCTGCATTTTGTAACAATAGTAATGCTCGTGCTTCATTACTTGGATCATTTGGTAAAGCAATGATCGAGCCTTTCTGAAGTGCATGTAGCGATTTCGTTTTGCCTGGGTAGAGTGCAGTCGGATAGATAAACGTTTTTCCAATGACATCAAAAGTATATCCGTGAGCCTTGCTCGCTGCTTGTAAATAAGGGTAGTGTTGGTAAATATTGGCATCTAAGCTGCCATCTTGTAGGGCTTCATTCGGTAAATTGTAATCATTAAATTCTATAATTTTTACAGTCAATCCATATTGTTCGAGTGCAACATTTTGGGCTACTTCAATTAACTCAGTTTCTGGCCCTGAAATTGTTCCAACGGTCAAGATGTCAGTCGGTGATGATTTACCGCAGCTTAGTAGATTAAGCATTAGTATGATGATGAACAATTTTTTCATCAAAAAATTCTCGCAAAATTAATTATGTAAAAAACGTTTCGCTAAGCGATCGCCGCCTATTTGTAATAGTTGTACAATCAATATTAGCAGAATAACCGTAGCTATTATAATGGAAACATTAAAGCGTTGATAACCAAAACGTATGGCCAAATCGCCCAAGCCACCACCACCGACTGTACCTGCCATTGCTGAGTAGTTTACTAGTGCAATTGCTGTAACTGTACTGGCATGGATTAAAGCAGGCAAAGCTTCCGGGATAAGAATATATCTGATTAGTTGCCAGGAGGTCGCTCCCATAGAGGCTCCTGCTTCTAATAATCCATGGGGTAGATTTTCGTAGATATTACTGACTAATCTGGCAAAAAATGGAGTTGCGCCTAGGGTTAATGGCACAATAGTGGCATTAACCCCTATTGAGGTGCCAACTAATAATCGTGTCAATGGAATCAATGCCACCAATAAGATGATAAACGGTATTGAGCGGCAGGCATTAACGAGCATTGCAATAAAATGATGTAGGATTGGATTATTTTTAATGTGTCTGCTACTAAACAGGCATGTACCTAAAGGCAAACCAAAAAGAATCGCCAACAATGTACTCGTGAATACCATATATAAGGTTTGTTGCATTGCTTGCAATAGCTCATGAATTAGCATCGTTGACATATCCTAGAATTTCTACAGTTAATTGAGCTTGTTCACAGCGGCTTATGAACCTTGCTAGTAAGTCTTGATCGGCTGTTAATTCTGCTATTAGTACACCACAAGTAACGGTGTCAAACTGGTCGATATTAGCAAGTAAAATATTAATATCAAGTTGTAATTCACGACTTGTTTGGCTAATGAATGGTACGGTAGCTCCTTGACCTTCAAAAAACAATCGTACTAAAGGTTTAGTACTAACAGTAGATGATAATTGGTTGCTTAAACAGGATGGTAGTTTCGGGCTAAGTTGTGTATAAAGCATACGGCGAGCTAAGCTATCTTTACGATTAATGATATCAGCTAAGGTCATAGTTTCGATTATTTTTCCATGATCTATCAGCGCTAATCTATGACAAATTCGCTTCACCACCTCCATTTCATGAGTAATGAGTACAATGGTAATGCCATAGATCTGATTAATTTTTTTCAGTAGATTGAGAATGGAGTCTGTGGTTTCTGGATCAAGTGCAGACGTCGCTTCGTCACAGAGTAAAACTTTAGGTGAGGCAGCAAGGGCGCGTGCGATAGCAACTCGTTGCTTTTGACCACCACTTAATTGAGCTGGGTATGCATAACGTTTATGTTCTAATTCGACCAGCGGGAGTAATTCAGTAATTTTTTTTTCAATACTGGGTTCGTCTAGGCCTTGAATGCGTAAAGGAAGAGCAATATTGTCATAAACGGACTTGGAATTTAATAAATTAAATGCTTGAAAAATCATGGCTATTTTACGTCGAGCAACGCGCAGTTGGCCCGGTGAAAGTGTGCATAAATTTTCACCATCTACAAGGACCATGCCTTGTTCTGGTCTCTCCAATAAATTGATGCATCGAATGAGTGTTGATTTTCCGGCACCGCTTCGTCCGATAATGCCAAAAATTTCGCTGTCTTGTATCAATAAATTGATGTTGCTGAGTGCTAGTTGACCATCAAAAGACTTAATTAATCCGGATAATTCGATCATTTTTTTACCAAAAAATGGAAAGCAAAACAAACGCTAAGAAGAGGGGATATTCGTACCCGCTTTAGCGAAATTTCCAATAGCAATATTCTCAATATGATTTTATGTCTATTGCGCGCCCGCAAGCTGTTGATTCAAATCGGCGCGAAAACGGATTATACACGAATTGATCGTAATTAGTAGACTATGTTGTAGGGCTTCCAGGGGTGTCGCATTAAAATTTAATCAATCTGTTGTAGGTTGGGCCTTGGCCTAACAATAACGTATTGAAATCCAAGGTTACAGCTAAAAATCCTTGCCAAAATACAGTTATTGGATCTAGCCTATGCGCTCAAGGAATTTTATACAAGTCCAAACCACATGGAATATCGTAGGGTGCACAGCCATTATCAGCAGAGCCTATCCCGAGAAAGATAAACAAATCGTAGAACGTATAGGGAAGGGACCTGAGTGATCAACACTTTTTTGGGGTGTTAAATAGGCGAGACAGGTGCTGCGAAAGAAATATACCACTACAGTTTGTATTGCTTTGATACGAATTTATTTTAGCATGACTTTTTGCGCCAAGATAGCCAACGCTAGAGCCAATGGCTTCTACGTTTTTATCGTAGCAGCCTCGTATTGCCACCGTAAATAGCCTATCCACGATCCTTAAGGTAAGTGAGTGATATCGGTAACAATCAGTTAATAGTTTATAATGGTTGTATCACCTGATGATAGATATTGTCGTTCCCCATTAAAAGATTCTAGTATTAACTGTCCATGTGTATTGACGCCTTTAGCGATACCTATCGAGATTCCAGATGCGTGGGATACTTCGATTGTTTGATTGGATAGATAGTCAAACTTTCCCCAGATTTTCTGAAATTTTTCAAATCCATGTTCAAAAAATAACTCTATATACTGAATAAGGTGAACGATTAACCGGCCAATAATCAAGTTTCGGTTGAAAATTTTGCCGGTGATTTGGTACAAAGAACTCCATGGTTTATTGATAAGGTTTTGTGTTGTTACATGAGAGTTAACATTCAGGCCAATCCCAATAATAATATCAGTGCTACTGTTGCTCTCTGTATGAATTTCAATGAGAGAGCCAGATATTTTTTTGTCGTGCCAGAGTATATCATTTGGCCATTTGATACGTAGATGCTCATCCACACCTAGTTCTGTGAGCACAGCCACTGTAGCCAAACTAACTATCAAGCTCAAACCTGACAGCTTTGAAATGAGATCAGTAAAAGTCCAGCGTAAGGAAAGATAAATATTTTCTGCGAAGGGTGAGTACCACGATCGTCCAAACCGTCCTCGGCCTGCAGTTTGCATTTCGGCACAACAAACATCTATGGTAGTACTTGGCGACAGCTTTTTTAAAAAATGATTGGTCGAATCAATCGATTGAAGAAGATGTAATTTTAAGGGTTTATCAAAGTTAGATGCCTTCAGGTGATCGTTGATGACTGTTTCATCAAGCCAAACTATCGGTGTTGCAAACTGATAGCCTTGGTTCGCGATTGCTGAGATGGGTATATTAAATTGGCGTAGTTTTTGTATATGTTTCCAAATTGCTGTTCGCGATATTCCTAGTTTAGCGCCTAAGTCACTGCCACTGTGCGTGGCTCCATCGGCAAGAATAGTTAATAGTTCTAATTGGGTATTGTTGAATTTTTTCATAATTTATCTTCGAATAGAATAATTAAAATTCAAGATCTGATTTTTTCAGAGATAGGTAGCATAATTGGTTTACGCTAGGATGATAACAGATTGCTGCACAGCAAGCTAATTCTGGCATAAATGAATAAATTTGCCATGGTTGTTTAAATTTCGGATCTATAATATTTAGTCGAGTAGGTGGTAGTAGAGGTAGGTCGAATTGTTTTGTAGGGTAGCTTAATCCTAATCCGCATGCTTTAATGAGGGCTTCCTTTTGTGCCCACAGGTGAAAAAAGCCGAGCGGACGCATGCTTTGCGAAAGATTTTGTAACTCTATATTTTCTTTATAAGAAAAAATTTCTTTGCCGATGTTCAAATAAGGACGTGCTGAAAAATATTCAATATCAATGCCGATAGGGTGAGTGCTTCCAATAGCCAGCAAAGCACAATCTTTTGAGTGGGTTAAGTTAAATTGCAGTTCTGGGTATTGATGAATAAAAGGTTTGCCATAGGTATTATAAGTGAAGATTATTTTTTTGGGATTCACCGATAAGTAACGAGCAATTATAAGGCGCAGCATGGTACGTGCAATCGTAAATCGCCGTTTGTGTTTAGCAAAATGATAACGATTAGCACGGGTGAGTTCGTCAGGACTTAGTATAGCGTGACTTTGTATCGATTCTGTATGTAAGGGGAACCGCCATATGTCTATTTTATTGCTATTAACGATAAAATCAGCGGTATCGAAGACTTCCAATGGTTGAAGTGGCATCCTATATCAGTTGCGGTTATACTTGCGAACATGACATAAGTCTAACCTATAAATAAAAATTTACCAACGAGTATCCGATGAGTTTACAATTTTTAGATTTTGAGCAACCTATAGAAGAGTTAAACCAAAAAATTCACGCATTAAGGATGATTGGTAGTGATACTGAAATTAATTTAAATGAAGAAATTGCTCGCTTGGAAGTAAAGTGTAAAGAGCTAACGGCTCATATATTTAACAACCTGGAGCCTTGGCAAGTTGCTCAAATGGCAAGACATCCATTACGACCACAAACAACTGATTATATTGAACATATATTTACTGATTTTCACGAGTTACATGGAGATAGGCATTACTCGGCTGCACCTGCAATTATTGGTGGGCTTGCAAGATTTAATGGCATACCTGTAATGGTTATGGGGCACCAGAAAGGAAAGCGTACGAAAGAAAAAGTGTACCGTAATTTTGGAATGGCTCGGCCAGAAGAGTATCGTAAGGCATTACGTTTAATGAAGTTAGCTGAAAAATTTCGCTTACCAATTTTTACTTTTATCGATACAGCTGGAGCTTATCCCGGTATTGGCGCTGAAGAGCGTAACCAATCTGAGGCAATTGCTCGCAATCTTCTTGAAATGTCCATGCTTAGAGTACCTATTATTTGTCTAGTTACGGGAGAAGCTGGTTCTGGTGGTGCTTTGGCCATTGGCGTTGGTGATTCGGTAATTATGTTGCAATATGCTATTTATTCGGTTATTTCTCCTGAAGGCTGTGCATCGATTTTATGGAAAGATGCTGCAAAAGCGAATGAAGCAGCTAGGGCAATGGGAATTACTGCTGATAAAATTTTTGAAAATAAATTAGTGGATAGGATTATTCCCGAGCCATTAGGTGGTGCTCACCGCAATATCACTCTAATGATGGAAAGAACTCGATCCGTGTTGGAAGAAGAATTGAAACAGTTACAAGCTTTATCAATGAATAAATTATTAGACCGACGTTATAATAAGTTTATGGCAATGGGTGCTTGTGGTTAACAGGTTAATCAATACCGATTGGGTTGCTAGACTTACTAAATATAGGCATCTCTACGTGGGCTTTAGTGGTGGGGTAGACTCTACAGTATTGCTCCATCAATTAATTGCCTATGATCAACTTCGGAATAAAATCACTGCTATCCACATTAATCATGGTTTAAATCAATCAGCGTTAGATTGGCAGAAACATTGCCAGCAATTTTGTCATGATCATCAAGTTAACTTGATCATTAAACCAGTTGAGTTCGAAAGAACTGCCAATATTGAGGAAAATGCTCGTAATGCTCGCATGCAAGCATTTTCAACGCTATTAACCGCCGATGACAGTCTTTTATTGGCTCATCATCAAGATGATCAAGCTGAAACACTTTTACTGCAACTATTTCGCGGCGCTGGTATCGATGGTCTAGCAGCAATGAGTGAACAACAGTTGTTTGCAAAATTTACTGTATGTAGGCCGTTGTTATGTTTATCAAAACAGCAGCTATTAAACTATGCTGCTTTAAATGATTTAAAATGGGTTGAAGATGATAGTAATCGTGATATTCATTACGCACGTAATTATATACGACAATCGGTAATGCCTATTCTTAAAGCGAAATGGCCTTCTGTGGTAACCTCTTTGGCGCGAAGTGCGATACATTGCCAACAAGCGCAAAAGAACTTAAGTGATTTAGCTAAGATCGATTGTAATATTTTGCCGAATGCTGGGCCGTTACTACCTTTGATCGGTCTGTCGAGCTTGAGCCGCGCTCGTTTGACTAATGTAATTCGTTCTTGGCTTGCAAATAATAAGATACGTTTACCATCTACTGTAATTTTAACTCGTGTGATTGATGAGCTAATCTTGCCTGCTGATGATCTTCTGCGTGTTGTAGAGTGGGGTACTATCAAAGTACAACGATCACAACAGTGTTTATATCTATTAGAAAAAAATAGGTGTTCTTTCCAAAATATTTGTTGGTTTGATTTTCCAAAATCTATTTTAATTCCAGGTTTAGGTCATTTGCATGCATCTGTAGTTGCTACCAGCGGCATATACGTTCCCAAAGATAGTCATGTTGAAGTTCGTTTTCGTCAGGGTGGTGAACTATTTATTTGGCATAAACAAAAAAAACAGCTGAAAAAACTTATGCAAATGTGGAAAATACCTTGTTGGCAAAGACAAGAGATACCGCTGATTTATATTGATGGGATTCTTGCCGTAATTGTTGGTTTTGCAGTCAGCGACTTATTTTATCGAAAACCAGGCATATTAAAGGAACATTATTATTGTATTGAGCTTGAGCGATTGGTCAGCTAGGGGGCTACCTCCAACGTTGGTTCAAAGTTTTCATGTTCTAAGTTTAGATGTTTGAGTATATGTTCAGAGTTATTGGTAAAAAATAAGTGTCTGATATTAGATAAATCAAGTTTTAAATAGTAGATGCTGAAATCAATAATGATTGATAAGATATCATTAATGATTTTTTTTATGCCATATTGTGCCTCAAGTTCTTTCCGTGACAGACCAATCTGATAATAACAATATTGTTTAAATTCACGATAACTTTGAATGCTAGCGTTGTCAGAAAAATAAATATCTGCTAATTTTTTAAGATTATCATGCAATTTTTGGGCTGCATGGCATGCTTTCAACTGTTTGCAAGCTTTAAGTGCCTGTATTTCTTGTGCCAAAGCGTCCAATTGTTGATTAAATAGACTTTTCTGTGCTTCTTTAAGGGTTAAGGCCTCGTTAGAATAAATGACATGATACATTCCATGGCAATTATTGGCATCATCACCTCTGCCCAATGTGTTATCTAGATTATAGATATTATCCTTGCTAGGGCCCTTGATATCGTGGCCATGCACGTAATTTACTGTGTAGCTTTTATATTGCGGTTGTCGGTTAATCGATTGATAGCCTCTGTTCCAGGTTAGCATTTCTATCGGATTATCTGGGGAGGGTGGTTGATAAACATCTCTGCCTATGGTTTCTCGGTTATACAGCGTCGATACGGCATTATGGTTGGCTAGATTAGAAAACTTTTTATTGATGATATCTATGGTTTTAGCCAACTCAGCAGGGTTGTTGTCAGCAAAAGAAACCTGTAATTTTTGAGCAAGAAATTTGATGACTTGGATATCAATCGCCGCATGACTATAGATAGTGATGCTATTGTCTGTTAATGATAAAGAATAGGATAAGGGCTTTATCAGCTTCTTATAAGAATTATTTATTGTATTTTCAATGTCCTGTTTGGAAATGAGGTTTTTTTCAATTAAATATTGCAAATTATACATTGATTTGGCTTGTTCTTTGCCAAGCTTGGTATATTCAAACACTTGTCTTAATTCATAAGCCTCAACAAATCCTAGACTATGATTCGATAAGACTATCTCAACGGGTACTTTCTGATGGTGAAGGGCGTCTATGATTTTAAGGGTAAAATAGTCATTGCTTCCTCGATCTGCAAGTTCATCACCTAGTATTCTAATAAGAGTATCATGTTTCATGACAGTCATCTGATTGATAACGGCATTGAATTTTTGCAAATCATCAGCAGTAAGATTGGAGCATGGTTTGTGATAAAGCTGAACAAACAATTCGTAGTCGTTAGCACTTAAAGAACAAATACCCTCATGTAACAAAAAAAACAGTAATTTCAATGCATTGCCATGCAAATCACCAATAATTAGATTGTTTCCTGTTGGGCGATTTTGACAGTTGGGATATGCTCTAAGGCTAACTGCTTTTGATACGACTCCGATAGCCATTTTATATCGATACCTCGTGAACAATGATTACTTAGAAATTATACTTATTCTAGATATTCAAAGAAAGAGTATTTATATTTTTTTATCCTGTCATCGACGCCATGCCTAGTAGAGATTATACAATATCGTGGCTTAATAGGTTATGAAATTCTCAACTTTAGCGGTCACGGAGTCAGACCTGATCCCGATCTATGTGTGTGACCCTGATCCATGTATGCATGCGAATGCCATGACATCAGAGTAAGTCAGCTCACCTTTTTTAAAGAAGGATGCCCTAATCTCAGGTGACTGGGACAAGCTTTCCTACTTACCTCAACGAAAGAAAAAATAGTCTTGATGTTTTTTTTAGCATCTAGTCCTTCGAGACGCGCGCGTAGCACGCTCCTCAGGGCGAATAGTCTTGGGAAAAATAGCTATACATTTATAGTCTGATTATTTTACAATGACAAAGATGATGTATAGTAGGCTTCAATCGATTAGTTTGCCAGAAAGTCTCAGGATTAACCTATTGAAATTGGAATTTAGGGAGTACCATGGCTGAACCATTGATATATATTACCCGTAAACAAGCCCTTCTCTTTGCCTGTTTTTTACTAGGTTATGAATTTTTAACTTATATCGCCAATGATATGATTATGCCTGGAATGATTAACGTTGTTCGTTCCTTTAATGGTCCTGAATCCGCCGTTGCTTCCTCATTGACAGCTTACATAGTTGGTGGTGCAAGTTTACAGTTATTGTTAGGTCCCTTGTCGGATCGTTTTGGTCGGCGCCCGGTGATGATTTTTGGCGCTTGCCTTTTTTTTGTATGTACAGTCTTTATTGCTTGTTCGAATTCGGTGAACCAGTTTTTGATGGCTAGATTCTTTCAAGGTATGGGGCTATGTTTTATTGGCGTGGTTGGGTACGCCACTTTGCAAGAAATTTTTAATGAAATAGATGCTGTTAGATTGATAGCTATGATGGCTAATGTTTCAATTTTAGCACCATTGTTAGGTCCATTGATGGGTGCTGTTTTTATTCATTATTTCAGTTGGCGGCTGATATTTGTGGTGATCAGCTTTTTCTCGTTGATTGCGCTATGGGGACTTTGGCGATACATGCCTGAGTCAGTCGGTCAAAAGAAAAAAGATGGTGGTGAGATAGAGCGCATATCATTAACGCTCAAGGTTATCTTCGATAATTATAAACATCTAATGTTTAATCGTTCATTTTTATTGGGGTCAATTGCTCTTGGTCTAATTGGTATGCCTTGTATGGCGTGGATTGCTTTAGCACCGGTCATACTGATCAGTGATGCTAAGCTTACGTTGATTCAATATGGGATATGGCAGATTCCCGTTTTTAGTGCGGCGATAATTGGTAATTGGGTATTATTACGATTGACTCGCACCAAAAGTATCAAAAAAATATTATTGCTAGGCTCTATGGTTACCGTCATTAGCTTGTTGATATGTGTAATATTACCACTCATCATTAATGACCATTTTCAGTGGTTAATGCCTGGATTTATTTTTTATTTTTTTGGGTTAGCGCTGACTGGAGGGCCCCTAACTAGAATTACTTTATTCTCTACACCAATAGCAAAGGGCACTAGTTCTGCATTGATGAATATGGTGGCTTTAGGTATCCAAGCTTTAGGTATTGAAGTGGCTAATGCTATCTATCACCACAATAATTATTATTTTGGTTTTTATGCGGCTTTGAGTGGAGTTTTCTATCTCATTATTGTTGTCTTGGCATTTTTCGTTAACAATAGTCAGTATATGGATGATAATTCTCGAACAGTCTAGATTACTACTATTAATAATTAACCGGATAGGTGAAGTGACAGACGGAACCGTTCACTTTAGGGCTTTTCGATCCGTAAAATAACCCTTCTTCCATGCGGCGACATAGATCATTATCACTTATCGCATTCAAGCATTGTGCAAGTGGAATTTTATCATCACATTCGGGTAAGAGACTCAGTGCATATCCTTTTGCACTATAATCTAGGTTACTCCATTCTTCATCTGAAGCTGTATAAAACGTAGTGTAATTTTTTAATTTCATTGCATGATCTAATTTGAAAATTTTCATCGATGGATAATTATGATGAATACGGCTAATTGATGGGGTAGCAAATGCATATATATTTTTATGATCGGTGAGTTTGATTTTGCGTATATCATCCATATGAGTATGAGCGCTTAAAATACTAATTTCATCATAGTTATATTGATATTGATTAATTAACGCAATAAATCTAGTTAAAAATTGTGGTTGCCAATGATTACTGTTAACGTAGCTGTGTCCTGGTGGGATATGTGTAGCAATGAGTAATTGTTTGGCATGATTGCGTTTGAGTTCTTGCTCAAACCAAGCAAGCTGTTTGAGAGCATCCTGTTGTTGATTCGGATAACTTGGTTTATACCATGCCAATTTAGCAAATTGAGAACTATTTAATACCAAGAGAACAATATCATGATTATTCGGCATTACAAAGGTGCTATAATAGCCATCTGTATACATATGTGTCTTGTCAATTATTAACTCATCACAATGTGCACAAGCGCCACTCCACTGTTGACTTAGAGTAATTGGTGATTCTCCATGGAATGAAAAGGGCTGATAGTTACCCAATAAGGAGTCATTATTACCTGTAACATAAAAAATTGGCTTTTGGAGTGAATTGCCTTGGTATAATTCTTGAAAAATTTTTATTTCATAAACTTGTTTGCGCGGGTCATTAACTAAACCATGCGTAGGAAAATCACCTAAAGTAATTATGAAATCAACTTGTTTAGTTAATTGATGGTATTTATTGAATGCATTAGCTAATAAGATTGGACCAGCATCTACTCCATCACCAGTTTTATTATTCTTACCATAATGAAAGTCTGAAATGGTTAAAAAGCTGGTAGCGTGAAGGTGCCCGATCAATAAAAAATAGGTAAATATTGTTAACAGAATTCGTATCATAGCAAGAGATACTTATTGTCAAATTAAGTGATGAAGCTACTGTATCAGGACTGATAAAAAATCCCAATCTTTTTGTTACCAATATCGCTGTTTTCACCTGTAAGGGAGTTTTATTGATTATCAGCTACCGCTAGATAGGGGTGGCATTTTTTTTTTACATCAGTATGATGATAAACTTTCGATTAAACAATGTAAAACTATGATCATAGCTGGGGTCGATGAAGTGGGTAGAGGGCCATTGGCAGGGCCCGTGGTGACGGCTGCAGTTATTTTAGACGTCCCGATTAGAGGTGTGATGGATTCTAAAGCCTTGAGTGCTGCTAGGCGTCAAGCGTTGGCGGAAGAAATCAAAGAGAAGGCTATTTGTTACTCATATGGTCGAGCTGATGTTGCTGAAATTGATCGCTTAAATATCCATCATGCCACTTTGCTAGCTATGAAACGCGCAGTGGAAGGGTTACCTATTATTCCTGACAAAGTGTTAGTCGATGGTTTGTTTGTCCCACAGGTAGACAGTGTTTGTTATGCAATCGTCAAAGGCGATAGCATGATATTTGAAATCAGTGCAGCTTCAATTTTAGCGAAAGTTTTGCGTGATGACGAGATGTCTCGTATGGATAAAATTTATCCAGGATATGGGTTTTCTATGCATAAAGGTTATGGTACCAAGCAACACCAAGATGCACTGAGCCGGCTTGGTCCCTGCGCTATCCATCGCCGTAGCTTTGGGCGGATTGCTGAGATGTGTTTGAAGCAGAGCTGTTAACGCTTGCGCATGTTCAAGGTTAGAGACTCCTGGCAGGGCATTTAATGAGCGGCGTTTTGATGGGCAAAGCTACCTATTGGCTTATAACTATAAGCCAAACTTGTTCTCGGACATTTCTCAATGTTATAGGATTAGGAACAATCGCTAAAGTCGAAGCTAATATGATCGGATATTATTGAACAGTATGCGATGAGAACTAATAGACATCATAATTCCAAAACTAGCTAAAAACGTTACCATTGCTGAGCCACCATAACTTACTAATGGTAAGGGGATGCCTACGACAGGAAGGATTCCCATCACCATGCCAATGTTAACAAATGCTGAGAGAAAAAAGGTCATTCCTAAGCTTGCCGCTAATAATTTAGTATATTTTGTTTGGGCGTTGAGGGCTATCTGTAAACATCTAAGAGAAATCAATAATACTAAGCTTATCAAAATGCATCCACCAACAAAGCCAAATTCTTCACCATTCACTGCAAAAATAAAATCAGTTGCATGTTCTGGTAAAAAATTAAGATGAGATTGGCTGCCAGCTTGCCAGCCTTTGCCAAATGCTCCACCTGAGCCGATGGCAATTTTAGATTGTATAATGTGGTAGCCAGCACCTAGCGGATCATTTTCAGGATTTAAAAAGGTCATGATACGTTGTTTTTGGTAATCATGAAGAAGATGCCATAGTAATGGAGCCGCTAAACTAGTAAACGATAACAGTAGCACGATGATGCGCATACTAATTCCAGCAATAAAAATTACGCATAGACCTGAGGCCATGACCATCAATGCTGTGCCAAGGTCTGGTTGTTTGGCAATCAGCAAGGCAGGAAAAAAAATAAATACTGATGCTATTAGGAGTGATTTAATAGAGAGGGGTAATGGTTCTCGATCAAAATACCAGGCTGCCATCATAGGTATAGCTAATTTCATGATTTCTGATGGTTGAAATCTAAAAAAACCCAAATCCAACCAACGTTGCGCACCTTTACCTATCTTACCTAAAACCATCACGGCAATCAGTAAGATCAACCCTGTAGCAAAAAGCCATGGAGACCATATTCTATACTTATGTGGGGGAACCATTGCTAAGGTAAGCATGATTGCTATTGCTATAACTAAGCGAAGTAGTTGTCTTAAGACCATACCTGCATTTTGGTTTGAAGCGCTATACAATATGAATAAGCCAAATATTATCAGCAAAAGAAGTAGTCCAAATAGTGGTAAATCAATGTGAATTGGACGTGATGTCAATCGATACATTGGGCTATTACGATTTATATTCATAGTTTTGGATCACTGGCTATCGATTCGAAGTAAGTATCTAATATCTTACGAGCGATTGCTGACGCAATAAAGTCATTTTCAACGATGACAGCGATCGCAATTTTAGGATTTTCAATAGGTGCGAAAGCGATGAACAAGGAATGATCACGTAATGTTTCAGGAATTTCATCATAATTTTTTTTCTCATATTGATTGCTGCTAAAGACTTGCGCAGTTCCTGTTTTTCCTGCCACTGTATAAGTGGCATTGCGACCAAATCGATAGCCAGTCCCTTCATTGTTCATGATCACGCCTTGCATTCCCTCTGCAATCAGTGACCAATACGATGGGTCACTTAATTCAATAGGATATTCTTCAAAAGGTTTGGGTTGATAGACATTGTGGATACCCTGTACTGAATAGTTAAATAAATGCGGCCGAAATCGTTTTCCATGTTGACTTAGCGCTGCTACTGCATTTGCTAGCTGTAAAGGTGAGCTCAGCATAAATCCTTGCCCAATTGCTGTTATTAAGGTATCACCGGGATACCAATTGATGCCTTTAACATGACGTTTCCAAGCGGGGCTTGGCACTACACCAGATGCTTCTTCATGCAGATCAACATGAGTCAATTGCCCAAAACCAAATTGCATTAACATATCTTCAATGAAGGAAATTCCTATTTTATTGCCTAACTGATAAAAGTAGGTATCACAAGATACAGTGATTGCACGTTTTAAGCTGATAGTACCATGACCTTCTCGTTTCCAATCATGATATTTATGGGAGATACCAGGAAGACGATACCATCCGGGATCATAGATCTTCGTGTCTGGCGTGATAGATCCTTTCTCTAATCCTGCAAGAGCAATAAAAGGCTTAATCGTGGAGGCTGGAGGATAAAGTCCACGCACAGCACGATTATACAGTGGTTTATCGGGCGCATTAGCTAATTTTTGATAGGCAATATGGCTTATACCACTGACGAAATCGTTGGGATTATAGCTAGGAGAACTAACCATGGCTAGGATGTCTCCGTTATTTACATCGATGGCAACTGCAGCCCCACGTTTATTTTTGAGTGCTAGAAAAGCTGTTTTTTGCAGGCGCGAGTCGATAGTCAGATAGATGTTTTCTCCAGATATAGGGGCTTGCTTACTAAGTACTCTGATCGTTCGTCCACTGACATCTGTTTCAATTTGTTGGTACCCTACCATGCCATGTAGTCGATCTTCATAAAAACGTTCTATGCCGGCTTTACCGATAAAGTTAGTAGCGCGGTAATTCGTTGCATTAACGTTCTTTAATTCTTGTTGGTTAATTCGGCCTACATAGCCTAATACGTGAGCAGTCATTTCCGATAGTGGGTAATACCGAATCAGACGTGCTTTGATGCTTATTCCTGGAAATAGATGTTGATTGCTGGCAAATATAGCCATTTCCTCTTGGCTTAACTGAAGCTTGATGGGTATTGATGCATAAGCTCGATGATGACGACGTGTACGATTAAAATTATCAATATCATCATGATTAATCGATGGGATTAATTTTTGCAATTCTTGCAGTGTTTTTTTTAAATTTTTCGTGCGTTCAGGTATTATTTCTAACATGTATACTGGGATGTTGTCAGCAAGCATAACTCCATTTCTATCTAAGATAATTCCGCGCGGCGGGGTAATCGGAATAATACTGGTCTGATTTTTTAAAGATAAAGTAGCATAATGTTTATACTGCAAAAACTGCAAATATCCTAGGCGTAGAATTAATGAGAGAGTCAGTATGATGAGTAATGCGATCAACACCTGAAGTCTTAAGCTATACACGTGGGCGTTTTCATTGTCATAACTAAGCTTGTAATTTGGTTGCATGATAGGGATAATTTTTATGGAATCGATATATTGGCACGTTTTAAATCATCTGAATAGGTTATTGGCTTCTGATCTTTTATTTGTGGTAAGGGTGGTTGTTGATAATTGACCATGAACGATACAATGTTTCTAACAAAGTAATACGAGCTAATGTATGAGGTAAGGTCAATTTAGAGAGTGACCAACGTTCATCACAACGATTGTTCAAGCGGCTAGCTAACCCTTCAGGTCCGCCAATCAAAAAGCACAAATGACTGCAAACTTGCTTTAAATGTTCAAGCTTGCTGGCTAATTCTTCGCTAGTGAACGATTTACCATTAACATCCAATGCGATTAATCGTACATTAGCAGGAATCGCAGTTTCGATCATTGCCGTTTCTTTCTCTATGATCCTAGATAAGTCCGTTGATTTTCCACGTGCTAATAATGGAATCTCTATAATGTTAACGGTTATGCCATCATAAAAACGTTTTTTGTAATCAATTAGTCCATGCTCAACCCAAGATGGCATTTTATTACCCATTGCAATGATGGTTATTTTGAGCATGGATAATGTCTCATTTATTTACTGGGTTAAATTAGATGGACGATCTTGCCATAAGCCTTCTAGATTATAGAATTCTCTACATTCAGGTTGCATAATATGAACAATAAAGTCAGCAAAATCAATCAGTACCCATTCGCTCGTATCTAATCCATTACAACGAAGGGCGGTCATACCTGAGTTGCTCATAAGCTCCATCACTTGGTTAGCAATTGCTTTGACATGTCTTGATGAACGACCACTAGCAATAATCATGTAATCGGTGATAGTCGTTTGTTTACTGACTGGTATCACGACAACATCAGTTGCTTGCGCTTCATCGAGTGAGGTAATTAGTAATTTCAGATATTGATTTTGGTCGGGCATAAGTGAATTTTTCAATCAAAGCAAAAGGGCAATGATGATAACAGTATTTTCTATAAGACACAAAATCTAGTTTATCTCAAGGCGATTAGGATTGGTGAACAAACAACAATTATTATCTTTGAAATTTTTGATTGCATAACTAATATCAATTACAATCACCCTTTTTTTATGGAGAAATTTGCATCATGCCAAATAAAAATGCTCTTACGGTTGGCTTGGTACAACAACGGTGGTATCCCGATGCACAAGAACATCAGCAGCGATTAGAAGCTGGAATAGCAGAAGCAGCTAACCGTCAAGCAACATTAGTTTGTCTTCAGGAGCTCAGTCTCAGTCCTTATTTTTGTTCTAGAGCCGATGAAAAACCCACACAATATATTGAAGATTTAGAAAGTGGCGTTAGTGTCTCTTTTGCGCGCGAGATGGCAAAAAAATACAAAGTTTATATTGTCATTTCCTTGGTGGAAAAAGGAGAACGAAGCAATTGTTATAATACTGCTGTTACTGTTTCACCAGCAGGTGAGCTTGTAGGCGTAACTCGTAAACAGCATATTCCGAGTGGTGATGGTTATAATGAAACCCATTCATTTACTCCCGGACTGCCACTTTATCCGATTCATGATGTTGATGGTCATATAATTGCGACGCCTACCTGTTATGACCAATGGTTTCCTGAATTGGCTCGTCATTATGGCATCAAAAATACAGAACTGATTATCTATCCTACAGCGATTGGAAGTGAGCCAACCGCTCTTGGTTTTGATAGTAAACCGATGTGGGAAGTGATTCAGCGTTCTCATGCGATTGCAAACAATTGTTTTGTCGTTGCGATCAATCGTGTTGGTTCTGAAACCATGGATTGTGGCAAGGATGGTGAAGAAAGAGCATTAACTTTCTATGGTAGCAGTTTTATTTGTGGTCCTAATGGCGATATATTGGCGCAAGCTCCTCGTGATGAAGATGCGGTGTTAGTTGCTACGCTCGATCCTGCTTTGCGCAAATTATGCCAAAATTTGTTTCCATTTCTTGAGCAAAGAAGACCTAAAGATTACTACGCCTTAACAGATGGTGAAAATCCAAAACTCTTAGAGAAGCTCTATGGAGCTAATGGTATCTGAGTTTTAGTATCGGCGTTTGTGCTTAATAAAATTTATCAATTAAACCAATCTTTCTTTCTTGGTTCTTGTTGATAAAATCTCGACTTTAGCCATTTTTCCCAGGAGCGTTCGCCCTGAGGCGCGTGCTACGCAGGCGTCTCGGTGTGACCGGCATGGTCAA
>JBMLTO010000071.1:0-4684 GCA_049239925.1 Legionella sp.
AATCAAATTATGTTCAATGAACTGCAATTATTGAAGGCTGCTGCGTAAGGTGAGTGATTAAATTTTAATGCGACAGCCGTGATCTTCGAACGGTTCCCTCTTTCTCGCCAGTAGCTTTGATAGTATAGTGATGCCTTTCGCGGGAGAGGGCCATTCGAAGAACAATCACGATGATAAATTAGCGACAGGGAAATAGACATTGACAATTAATCCATTGCCTTGGCTTGGTGTTTTAAGAGTAATACGGGCGTTATGTAGGTCACAAATTTGTTGAACAATAGCAAGACCTAGGCCGCTTCCTGGACTTTTATTACCAAGTACACGAAAAAAGCGTTCGAAAACTCGGGAGCGTAATTCTTCTGGTATTCCTGGACCATTATCTTGTACGGATAATACGACGGTATCGTTTTCTTTGTAAGCATGGACTATCACTCTACCATGATCGTTACAATAGCGTATTGCGTTATCAACTAAATTACGTATTAAAATACCTATTGCAGTAGGATTGCCTATAAAGCCCAGGTCGTTTTCTCCTGTTTCAAATTCCAATTCAATCTGTTTTTCAATAGCAGTAGGAGCTAGCATGACCAATACTTCATGAGTAATTTTACTTAAGTTAATCGCGTCTACCTCATGATTACTAGCTGCCTCCGGAACCAACTTGCTCATTGTAAGTAATTGCTGAATGATATGAGTACTACGATTAACGCTAGCAATTAATTTTTGGAGTGCTTGATTTTTCTCATCAATATTATTGGTATTTAGTGCAACCTGTGCTTGTGCTTTTAAAGCCGCTAGTGGTGTTCTTAGTTCATGTGCCGCATCGGCAGCAAAACGCTTTTCACGTTCAAAACCCTCATCCAAGCGGTAGAATAATTTATTCAGTTCATCAATCACAGGTTTTATTTCTTCAGGAATTTCTAGAATATTGACAGGTTTTAAGTGATTAGGCTCTCTATTAGCGACCTCTTGAGCAACCCGATCGAGGCTATGCAAGCCTCTGCCAATAATAAACCAAATCAGTAACCCGGATAGAGGGAAGGTTAGCAACATAATATATAAATCATCTTGGGCAATTCGTCGACCCAACTCGTTACGTGTATCGTATTGTTCACTTAAAATGGTTCGTATGCCGGCTTTTTCATTATAAGTGGCGAATACACGCCAATCTTTGCCATCCATTTGGTTATCGCTAAATCCATTGACATGCGATGCAAGAGGTTTTTTGGGAGTGGCTGCAGAATGTAATAATAATTTACCATCATCACGCCAAACTTGAAAGTTAAAGCGATCTAAATAGTAATCAGGTGATTTATCTTGAATGAATGCCGGATGATAATAGGTTTCAACTTGATGATGAATTGTTTCTAGCGCATGTTGGATTTCAGCCAATGGTCGTTGGTGGACATCATTGCCCAGTAGGGCTTGGTAAGATAGAGCCGATACAGCCATTAAGGTATCAAGATGCTCTTGAATATCTTTTTGGTCAAGGTAATAGTTTCCAATCGCGGTTAATGTAGTGGTCAATGAGATAGCTAGAAGAAGATTAATGAGCAGGAACTTACGTATCGATGATTTCAATTTTTTTCAGCCATGTAACCAATGCCGCGGATAGTACGGATATAATTGGCATTTAATTTTTTGCGTAAATTATGAATATGGACTTCTAATGCATTGCTATCAACATCTTCATCCCAACTATAAATGCTTTGCATCAATTGTTCGCGAGATAAGACTTGGCCGCTGTTTTCTAAGAGTTTTTGTAATAAAGCAAATTCTCGTCTAGGAACATTAACCATAATGTCATCAACAAGCACTGAATGTGCTGCTGGATCGAGTGTAACATTGCGATATTGTAAAATAGTATCAGCACGTCCCTGCGATCGCCTGACTAAAGCTCGTATTCTTGCACTTAACTCATTTAAATCAAATGGTTTTATAATGTAATCATCTGCGCCGCTGTCTAAACCTTTTATCTTGCTTTCGATAGATTCTCGAGCAGTCAAAATAATAACAGGCGTGGTGTTGCCACCATGACGAATGGCTTGCAGTAATGCTAATCCTGAGAGTTTAGGTAATCCTAAGTCAAGGATAATCAGTTCAAATGATTCTGATTTCAGAGCAGCTTTTGCCGCTTCCCCATCTCTTAACCAGTCTACAATATAACCAAATTGACTTAAACCTGTTTTTACTGCGTCACCTAATAGTTCATCATCTTCTACCAACAATAAGCGCATATTATCTCCTTTACTGTCGTAATAGTTGTCTAATTATCTATCTAGATATATTTTATTATAGTCTTTACTTAACATCGCAGTGGCTTTCAGTGATTGATTTTTCATTGATCATATGTTGAGCTAAATAGATTGCTTGTAAAAATATAAAAAACAAAGTGCAAACAGCACCACCAAATAGTTTGAAGTTAACCCAAACATCTGTTGAATAGTTATAGGCAACATATAAATTGATGCTGCCCATGATTAGAAAAAATAGAGCCCAGGCTAGATTTAATCGACGCCAAACAGGTTGTAATAAATTTATGTTTTTTTCCATCATTTTTTGTACGATAGTTTTGTCTCCTATAAACATGGAACATCCAAGTACTATAGAAAACAACCAGTAAATACCAGTAGGTTTCCATTTTATAAACCACGGATTATGAAAGAAAAGGGTAGCGCTACCTAATACCACGATCAAAGCCAAACTAATTAAATGCATACGTTCAAAACGATGATGTAGCAATCGATCAAATAGTACTTGTATAACTGATGCTACCATCGCCACTGTAGTAGCGGTGTATATACCGAATAATTTATAGCATATAAAAAAAAGTACAATTGGGAAAAAATCAAATAATAGTTTCATAATTTATAGCAATCATTAATAGTTCATAACTGATTATATCATACGTTATTTTTCGTTGTGTAACGCCTTAACTGCGACGAGCCTAAATACACCGAAATTATCAGAACTCTAGAATTGTCTTCTCTGAAAGAAACATCTAGCACCCAGTGCAACTGATTCTCTATAGCTCAATGCTTTCTGACGGCATTAGTAAATATTCTAGCGTCCGGAGCTATTGATACAATGAAATATCGGGTTTCAGAAGTTGTTTTATCCTTGAGGTATCTCTATCTTATTTTTTTGATGAGGATCACGAATGATCGAAAAACATCCTGCCAATAATGACATCTTGACTCCTTGATAAGTAAAGGAGGTACGATGCCCGATAATTAGTTTAATTTTAAGTCACTTCTTTCCATATAATGAGCTGTGTTCCTGGTTTGATGCGCGACGGTTTATCCAGTCTATTCCACTGCAGTATTGTTTTTATGCGGACGCCATATCGATGTTCTAATAATGCTATCGTTTCATTTTTTTGAACGATATGAAGAACTTTATATCGATTAAGCATTTTAAAATTTGTTTTTTGTTTTGAATCAATCGTCTGTTGACTATGTATGGTATCTATTGGTCTTCGAATGGATATCCTATTACTATTTGGAATAATGAGCAATTGGCCTATTTTCAATGCATTCGAAGTTAGTTGATTGAGCCTTTTAATTAATTGGATTGTCGTATGGTACTTATGGGCAATTGAATATAGATTATCCTCAACAGTCACTTGATGACGAATCCAGCTGACACGTTTTTCCTGAGGGATACTTGCTAAATTTCTGCTAAAATCATCGACGCGATCAGCTGGAATTAATAGTTTGAATGGGCTATAAGGCGCTGTAGTCCAATGATTAAAGCCAGGATTAAGTTTGATTAAATCTCTATAACTGATACCCGCTAATTGAGCAGCATGCTTTAGATCAATTTGACTACCAATATTGACTTCTTCAAAGTAAGGAACATGAGCAATCGGTGGTAATTTTATTTGGTAACGCTCAGGATTTTGAATGATTTCAGCAAGTGCTAGTAATCGTGGTATATATGCCTTTGTTTCTTGGGGTAATGTCAAAGTCCAGAAATTAATCGGGTATGCTTGTTGACTATGTTTGATCGCTCGTGAAACAGTACCTTCACCGGAGTCGTAAGCTGCGAATGCAAGAATCCAATCACCGTTAAATAATCGGTTTAAGTAAGTCAGGTAATTCAATGCTGCGTTAGTGGAGGGTTGAATACTACGTCGGCCATCGTACCACCAATCGCGCTTTAATCCTAAATCAGTGCCTGTTCCAGGCATTAACTGCCATAAACCAGCTGCACCCATGCCTGAATAAGCGAATGGATCGAAGGCACTTTCAATCATGGGAACTAAAGCTAGTTCGCCAGGCAGATTACGCTTGTTAATTTCGGTAACAATATGGTACATATAAGGCTTTGATTGAGCTAATCGTTCTAGGTAGCCTGGATGGGAAACTAGCCAACGTAGTTGATGTTGTACTTCAGGTTGGTTGACTTGATGATTTAGCGTAAATTGTTTACGCAATACATCCCAAGTATTTGGTGCATAAATAAGCTCTGCTGCGTTGATGAAATAAGAATAAAACAGCAAAAATAGGCATAGACTAATTGCATTCAGAGATTTAAAACTCAAACTTATAATCTTCTATTAAGGTAATGACAAAAACAAGTTTACTAAAAAGGTATCCAACAATAAAGATCGTTAGCTGATCCCGCAAGGGCTACTGCCTTGTAAAACTGAAGACAATCGGCAAACGACGCAGTCTGAAAC
>JBMLTO010000072.1:0-5127 GCA_049239925.1 Legionella sp.
GGACCTTAGCCTGGAGGCCTTCATCATGATTAAAAAAAAGTGAAGATCCTACAGGCCTTGGCCCAACCTACAACTGATTGATTAAATTTTAATGCGACAGCCGTGCTCGAAAGTGACCTCGATATTCCACCTCAGCACAAACTAGTGGATAATTTGAGTTGGAGTTAGCGTCGTATGGGTGCTGAAAAAAAGAAGGAAGCCCTAATCTCAGGTGAATGGGACAAGCTTTCCTACTTGGCTCAACGAAAGAAAAAATAGTCTTGATGTTTTTTTATTTAGGATCTAGCCCTTCGAAACGCTTGCGTAGCACGCGCCTCAGGGCGAACGGTCCTGGGAAAAATAGCTAGAGTCGAATACCCAACATTTTTTTTTGACTGTAGAAGGATAACAAATATATTATTCATCTTCGTCATCAATACTAAATGATGAACCACAACCACAGGTTGTTTTCGCATTTGGGTTACGAATGATAAACTGCTCACCTTGTATACCTTGCACATAGTCAATCTCTGCATCTTGCAGATATTGATAGCTCATTGGATCAATTAATAATTTTACAGTATGGATTTTATCTGTGCAAAATTGTTCAACGATAACATCATCAATTTGGGTTTGTTCATCAAATGTAAATCCATATTGAAATCCAGAACAACCGCCGCCAGTAATATATACTCTTAAGTTCAGTTTAGGATTATTTTCTTCCATAATCAGTGCTGCAACTTTATCTGCTGCACTGGTGGAGAATTTGATTGTTGAATGATTGGTTATTTCATTTATGGTGTTATTCATAGAATCTCCAATGTTTTTCTTGTATAAACGCTAACGTTAGCGGATTATTTTTTCTATAGTTGCTCCACCAATGCATTGGTTTTTATGGTAAAAGACTATGTATTGTCCTGGTGTAATTGCTCGTTGTGGATTTGAAAACATAATACAGTGTTGGCTATCGGTTAATGGCGAGATAACACAAGCTTGTTCTGTTTGGCGATAGCGATTTTTGGCATAACAGGTTAATGGTAAATCGTATGGTTGTTGAACTAGCCAATGAATAGGTCCACACATGAGTCCCTGGGCATACAACATAGGGTGGTGTTTGCCTTGAGCAACAATTAACGTGTTGTTATCTACTTGTTTGTCAACCACGTACCATGGTTCTTCACTACTTTTCTTTCTTCCACCAATCCCTAAGCCTTGTCGTTGTCCTAAGGTGTAAAACATGAGACCATCATGTTCACCAATCTGTTCTCCCATGCTGGTTTTTATGGCCCCTGGTTTGGCTAACATGAATTCGTTAAGAAAGGTTTTAAAGCGTTTTTCTCCAATAAAACAAATGCCTGTCGAATCTTTTTTATTATAAGTAATCAAATTTAACTGTTTAGCAAATGCTCTGACCTCTGTTTTTAAGTAATCCCCAATAGGAAATAATGTTTTCGCAAGAGCGGTGGGTGATACGGCGTGTAAAAAATAAGTTTGATCTTTTTCTCTGTCTTTTGATTTATATAAATGCCCAATGTTATTTATATGTTTTACACGTGCATAATGGCCTGTAGCAATAAAATCAGCCCCTAAAGTCAAAGCATAATCGAGAAAAGCGCTAAATTTAATTTCTTTGTTGCATAGAACATCAGGATTGGGTGTTCGCCCTCGTTCATATTCATTTAAAAAATAATTAAAAACTTTTTGCATATACTGCTCAGAAAAATTGACACTATGCAATGGAATATCAAGCTGTTCACAGACGGATTTTGCATCTGCTAAATCTTGGGCAGCAGCACAGAAACCATCTTGATCATCTTGCTCCCAGTTTTTCATAAATAAGCCTTCAACTTGGTAGTTTTGCTCACGAAGCAACCAAGCTGCAACAGATGAATCAACGCCACCCGACATACCAACAATTACTTTAGCCATGAAAGTGAATATGTATAAAAAATGAATATAGTACGCTATAATTGCAGAATTTAACATGGTAATGATCATGAAAATTTCTGTAAAGATTGAAGCTAAGTACGAACAACCTTCGCCGATAGTGATTAAATTATCTCAACGATTACCACCACATGTGTTAGCTGCATCAGATGTCACCTGTAGCTATTCGATTGAATCAAAGGATCGCTACTATTTATTGGAGATCCACGCGCAAGGTAACGTAGATATATTATGCCAACGATGTTTGCAAAGTTTTTCCTATGGATATAATACTACTCATGCGTTTGCTGTATGCGAAAGCGACGATTATGCACACGATTTGATGAACCAATACGACCCTATTGTAACGGCTAACTTTCAAGTTGATTTGGTTGACGTTCTAACGGATAATTTGTATTTATTTATACCTGAAAAGCATACGGATATTACTGATTGTGGTAGTGACGTTACTTCTTTAATCGGTCAAAAATATTAGGGCGTGTTGACCATTCATCCACCCGCCTAGGTGCTGCGACTTCGCGGCATCCAGGAAATGGCCAAGTTAAAGATGCACTTGATTTATTGCCCTAATCTGTCGTTCATGAACTTACTGTTGGTCTGGATGTAAAGGTTATTTTGTTGCTGTCGCAAAATAGGAATTTTTTGTAGTTTATTGAAATTTTTAAGCTGTAGTCCATGATGTTTGTGGTATTCTCACCGATCAGGCCTAATTCGTTCAAATTAAATTTATTGTGATCTGTAATTTCCATTAATTAAGTCATAAATTAGAGAAACGACGATGCATATTCCATTGATAGAGCTAATAACACCTCGCTACATCCATATCAACCCTGCAACAAATAAGGTTCACCTGATGGTCCCGGTTGTAGGAGGACAAGAAATCAGTACGGATAATACGTGTAAAGCTACCGTAGCATTGAGAGAATTTTTTGATGGTGACGCACTGAGAGAATTAACTGCCTATAAAGAAGCATTAGCTTTTGATATTGGATTACTGGAGGCAGGTGATGCTAAACGGGCAGGTAAAGAAGAACGGCTTGCGCAAATAGAAGCCTACATTGAAGCGGTTTCAGCGATGCGTTTGAGCTATGGTGATGCGATGAGTGCTTTTCTGGCAAGACCGTCTAATTTATACAGCATTCAATTAAGACCGCGAGCTCAAGATATTCAATCACGCGTAGTGAACCCTGCATTTAATGTGAACCGAACCAATAATGCGGCAGGAACCCCCCAATCTCCATTGTATAATGCGATGCATGGCGCGTTTCCTGATACCACTGTGGCGCCCACCGACCCACGTACCCGGCTTACAACAGCCGTATTAAGTGCAATACCTGCATCGGCGAGTTTTGCAGATATTCAGCAAGCTTTAAGGGAACAGAGTTCAGTGCTTTTTGGGTCAGCTATTGATTTTACCCAACGCACCGATGGGACGCCTGCAACCAAAGAGGTGATTGATGCCCTCATGAGTTTTGGAGCAGATGCTACAAGAGAGGATTACATTGATGCTTTATTGGGTGCTTGTGCCCTTGATCTGTGGGAAACACTGCCCATGCCGCCTTTTTATAGTATTCCAACCATAACCACTGTGGGCGATAGAACAGAGCGTTTATCGATACTGACTCAATTTTTTCTAGCGAATCTGAATGTGTATTGCAAAGCCAAAGGGATTAGTGCTCAAAATTTTGGGGAGGCTCTCGATGCATCACCCGAGTTAAGTAATGAATTAGTCAGTGTGATATCCACGGCCTTAACGAGAGGTGAGGATGTAGAAAGAGCCATTTGTATTTTTTGTAATGAGAATGCCGCTACATTTGGCTTATTACGTGCACTCAATGCGGATGATTTAACTACCATTCGACAAACATTTGAACGGACCTACCGTACAGTTACCACGGGTGAAAATCCTTATATGGATGACTTTATGATTTTAAACAAAGAAGTCACGGGAGAAACAGCTAAATTTGTAACCCATCAAGGCTCTATTTGTGTCAACTTCGCTGAAATCATTGACCCGATAGCTGCATCCAGCAATCCCGATTATTTCGCCAGCGTTCGCGCTGATTTTGCAATCCATCCTGCCGAGGTACCTCACCGAAATGAATTCGTGGCGGGCGATGTAGAGGTGGACGTTGAGGCCTTGCTTGCACGCATCAATGATGAGCAATTTGAAAGGCTACCAACAGCGGCTAAGGAGGAAATTCGCGCGCATCCGAGTTTCCAAGCGCGTCACTTTTTACACGAAGTGGCCAAAGGCAAACAAGAGGAAGCGGAGGCGTTATTGACAATAACACCTGCCAACACCCAAACCTTACTGCGAACGCCAGGCATTTTCACTGATTATTCAGGTCGAACCTTCAACTGTACAGCTTACGAATACGCCTACTGGGCCAAAGACACCCACATGTGCCGCATGCTAGAAAGTCACATGGACGAAGAAACTAGAGCATTCATGGCTGCACGTATCCAGGAAATGGAGCGAGTTGATGCTGCAACAGGTCAACCAGTCGGTTTGGTTTATCAACAGGCTGGCCAAGAAAACCGCAGCGCCCACTTTGATTTCACACCTCTCAAAGAAGCCTATCAGCGCTACTTTGATGGCTATGATGCGTGGTATGACGCAAAAAATTGGGCGGCTATGGAGGCCGCCTGGTTGGATGTAGGTAAGGCCCAGCGCAATGTTCCGGCTCATGTCGCTCAAGAATATTGCCGACCAGACCGCTCGTTTGACCCGAGGCCTGAGTTTAACGAAGCAACATTGCCGCGGATGTTAACTTTTTACAACTTGACAACTCATCGTGATGATTCCTGGTTTCCTCTAGCTGCTTCTAATTCGGGTCTTGGTTTCGATTTTGCATTAATACGCCTGCACTCGCCGATGGTGTTCCTGGTGTTGGACCCTCTCATACGCATCGGTAGGACGCAGCCGTTTGATTTGGCGGCCATAACCCGCCTAGATGAAGTGAGAACCGACGATCTCACGCTTTCGCGTGAACATTTAAACCCACCGCCAATGTCGGAGAGTATGAGCGTTTGATTGCAGCCAGTTCGAGTAGAGTTTCGGCGATGCTCTTCGCCGCACTATCTCGACAGACTTGAATAAACCACTATAATGCCACTACTTTTTCAGACAATAAAATTTAGATGGCGTTGTGCAAGGTTCAGCATGCAGTCCAATAATTGCGAATATCTTTGCTCACG
>JBMLTO010000073.1:0-15456 GCA_049239925.1 Legionella sp.
ACTTTCTCTGATGTCATGTGGGTCAAATAAGTATTTTTCAACGTCTGAAAATCAGATTGATTGACACAAATGCTCAAAAGAAAGCACCAATTCTTTGATCGATCAGCTCACTTTAGCTGCCTAGAAAGCCCTTCGAGACGCTTGCGTAGCACGCACCTCAGGGCGAACGGTCCTGGGAAAAATGGCTAAAGTCGAGACTGACTCTCCTTCATTTTGTGGACAAAAATCTTCCATTTGTCATTTATTGATCTAAAAGTGATCAATAATGTTTTCATAGGTACTTTTTTTCGATACATTTCTTCTAATACATACTGCTAATAACTGATGATAGTGATTAATGCTGTTGTAATATAACACCTATCGTCCAATCTGCATTGGTATGGTTACTGAGCGTATTGATTGTTTGTCTTGATGACAAGCCATAACCATTGACAATAAGGGCATAGAAATAAGAAGCATTTAAACAATAGTTATGGATATACTCATTATCTGGATACTGCGACTTGATGTATTGCCATTCTTGCTGACAATATATTTTATTACTTTTTGCTAATAACTCATCACTTGTAAATTGATTATGTTTAAAACCAAGAGATTTATCTTCGGATAATATTGCCAATCCCCCAATGGTATACCAATATTGCATGGGATTTGTATTTAAGACTGGTGCAACTAGACGATTAGTGTTGTGAACGGTATTGATTAATTTTTCAACGTCACGTTGGCAACTATAAGCATCACCATTGGCTAAACCACTTGCAGGTAGTTGATAGTTTTTAGCAAAACAATTGTTTGCATCAAGATATTGTTGTGACAATAGTGTTTGCCCCAACCCCAGGAAACTATGGGCAAAAAGGTTGATACGGTAACCATAAATATCCACTTGAATCAGATCATTATTAACTATATTGCCTGTATTTTGCACTGGAAATGTAATTTGTACGGATGCTCCTCCCATATCCATTACTCCAACCAATGGTTTACCTTTTTGAGTAAAGGCCCCTATTTGATAGTTAACTGATAACCAGCCGTAAACAGCCTCTTCTTGTCCGCTAATTGTTTTGATATTGTTGAGCAACCATTGGGGGTGATTGTTAAACCAACTTGTAATCAGATGGTAATAACTATCTTGTTTTTTTTGTGAATGAAGACGCATGCCAGCTGTGGAATAAAAATAAAATGGTATATTTGTAACCGGGCTATTTGCAAATAATTTATCGAGATAATGATTAATAGTATTGGATTGGATATCAAGACTGGCAATACCTGGATTAATCTTATTAGACCAGATTTCTTTGATATTAATTGGATTGTGATTATCATCAAAATCATAGGCATAAATATGAGCTCGAGTGCCGGTACTACCAGCATCAACAACCCCCGTGCAATATTGTTGTGGACAAACTGAATTGGTTGCATGGACGTTAGTAAAAAAAAATACCATCAATGCCAAGTAATACATAATCTTAAACCTAAAAAAGTGGATAGAGACTATTTTACGTTAGCTAAATGAATTGTCAATTTTTTAATCAAAAAAATTTTTTTTGATTAAGCATTGAGGCTGTATATTTCCTTGCTGCGGTAGTATAACACGCACGCTGCCGCAATCACTTGTATTGAATACCTTTACTTTCTTCTGCTGATAATGAACCATTGCTTCCTTGTGTGGAAAATGATACCGATTATCGAGTCCAAACGATGCAATTGCATATTGTGGTGCAATTTGGGCAATAAATTCTTGTGATGATGACGTTTTACTGCCATGATGGGGAATGAGCATAGCTGTAGATTGTAGAGAGTGAGAATATTTTTGGATTAAATATTGCTCAGCTATTTTTTCAATATCACCTGTTAATAACATACGGCCAGCTTTAGTTATTATTTGCAGAATACAAGATTTGTTATTTTTACTATTCATTTTTTGAGTAATGGCAAAAAACTTAAAATTAACACCATCCCAAGTCCATGCCGGGTAATCATGGCATGAAAATCCACGTTTATAAAACATGGGATCATCAACAATTAATTGTCCTATCGAGTATGTTGTTTCAAGTGATTTTAAACCTCCAAGATGATCTAAGTCTGGATGGCTAATAATGACTGCATCTAATTTTTTTATTTTTAATCTGTCAAGATAAGGAATAATAGCTAGTTTAGCCATATCCCCTCCCCGATAAAATTTAACGCCAGTATCATAAACTAATGTATGATTAGCCGTTCGCACAATGACGGATAAACCTTGTCCAACATCTAAAATATCAATGATGGCATCACCTAAGTTTACTGTCTCATAATAGGGAAAAAATGCCATAATCATTAATAGAATAGCTAGCGGTAATAATTCTGCAATCGACATAAATACAATGACAAACATGGCTATCATCAATGCAAGCGGCTGTAGTAATTGCTGAAAGGAGTAACTAATATTAATGAATGAAAAATAATCAATCCAATTCAGATAAGCTAGCAAAGCAACAATTGCCGCCTTGACGATACTCACTAACCATGGAATCACAGCCCAAGGTGACAATAAGGTAATTAGTAATGCCAAGGGAACAATAATATAGCTAACCCAAGGGATCGCTAATAAATTGGCTGCAACTCCATTAACAGCACCATATGAAAACCAAAATAAGGAAAGCGGCATTAAGCCTAGTAAGCATCCAATTTGCAACGATAGTGTTTTGAAAACAGGATTGATTTGTATGCGTTGATTGGTTAAAACTAAAATGGCTACTGCTAAAAATGATAAATAAAACCCTGGCAGGAGCACAGAATGGGGTTCAAATATCAATACTGCTAATAATGCATACCGCCAAGCTTGCCATCCACTAAAGTAACTATTGCTGATATGCCGTAATGACATGAATATACAACCAATGAATGCTCGTTGAGCAGGAACGGCAAAACCAGCAAGTAAGGCATAAATCAATGCTATGATGATTGCTGCAATACTAGCCGCCTTAGGCGCTGGGCAATGCAAACTTAGCCTACCGATACGACACCATAGCCATTTGCATAAACGATAGGTCAATCCAGCTACCAAGCCTATATGTGCACCAGAAATAATCATAAGATGAATAATCCCCGTGCGTCTAAACAGCGTCCATTGATCGTTATCAATATGACCAGTAACCCCTAAAGTAAGCGCTTGCAAAATCCCAAGAGTTTTCTCATTCTGATCAAGTTTTGCAAGGCATGATGCCAAATATTCACGTAAGACGAGTAAGGAGTACCGTTGAGAATCATTAAGCAATCTCAAACTATGATCTTTTATATAACCAGTCCATACAATATGTCGTGCAGAAAGCCATTGCACATAATCGAAGCCACCAGGATTTCTGAGGTTAACTGCTTTTTTTAATGTTGCGATCATTTGCCAATATTGCCCTGCTTTAATGAGTGGGCAATGCTCAAAACAGGTTATTAATAATAATGCTTTGATAGGGTTACCATTCAACTGTTGCGCTAAAAATTGGAATTGAACTTTACGATTGGTTTGATTAGGAATGGATACAACTTGACCTTGTAAAACAGCACGCGAGATGATATGACCAGTGGGCATACCAACATCATTAACATTGAATTGATGAAAATAAAACCAAATTACAGCGGAAAAGAACCAAATAATGAGCGATAATCGCCATCTAAAAAATAGACATATCCATAAAAAAAACAAAGGATACGGATGCCTAAAGCAAGCGAATGCTGTCCCAGCAAAGAAACACAAAATTTCCATATGAGCGAGTGGTTGGAGTTTTCTACTCTAACTTTATTACAAAGCTACTATATAAAGCAATTGGATATCTATTGATCAATCAAATTTTCAAGCTAGATCCTCAGTTTTAACTAAAACTAGCCATTGTAGTTGCCATAATTCATGCAGAAAAACTTGATTATTATTACAATCTATCAATGGTTTTAAATTGTCTATCGGTAGAAAACGTTTGGTTGCAATTAGTTTAATTAAATCCACTGAAACATTCTCAATTGCCCATTCGCAACCATTAATAAAAAGCTGTAATTCACCATCATTCTGTTGCAAAGAAGGAATAGATTTTTCAAGGTAAGCAAATCGACAACAAGCATCACGTATTAATCCTTTGCTAATACGTAGTTGTGCAATAAAATCGACTAAATGAAGCGATTGATGCTCGTCTAAAATCTCTGGTAAATCTTGCTCAATAGATGGATTAAGAGCGGTTGCAAAATGTGCGAACCATTTAGATAGTAGTTGTTCATCATGAAGAAATTGCTGCAGAGCATCTCTAGCATTTAACCAGGCTTGTTGCGGAATAGATGCTGTTGATAAACAATAACTCCAATCAGGATCGCGATAAAATGAAGTGATAGGCTGTTCAGCTAAGTAATCAGTAAAACTATTCAATAATTCTTGTGTTTGATAGCTTCGATACCCAAATGAATACGTTATACAATCATTATCTAATGCAATACCATGGTGTCCAACATTAGGAGGTAAATAAAGTATATCACCTGGTGCTAGAATATATTCTTCTTCTACTATAAATTCGGCCATAATGCGTAAATCCAAATTAGGTAAACAATTGGATGGGATACATTTTTGTTGTGTTAGCGACCATTTTCTGTAGCCATTTGCTTGTAAAAGAAATACATCATAGTTATCGTAATGCGGTCCGACACTGCCCTCTTTAACCGCATAACTAATCATGACATCATCAATACGCCATTGGGGTAAAAAATTAAAATACTCCCACAGCAGAGCTATTTCAGGCACCAGTCGATCGACACCTTGTACTAATAAGGTCCAATGAGTAGCTGGTAAATTGACAAAATCATCTTCCGAAAAGGGACCATGACGTAATTGCCAATAAGGAAAAACTCCTGGTGTCTGTATAACGATACGGCTTTCAACATCTGATTCTAGCGCAAGACCAGCCAGCTCATCAGCTGTTAGTGGCTGCTTGAAATTAGGCCACGCATTACGAATAATACATGGCTTTTGTTGCCAGTAATCTTGTAAAAAAGTTTTTACATCGATGGAGTTGAAGGTTAGCATTTAAATTCTCTGTTTGTTATATCAAGACATCATCTGTAATTATTTTTGACAAATGTGACAACCATTTTCATAAACAGCTTTGCTAATCCAGCAAGTGAAAGTAAGGAAGCAATAGGATGCACTTAAATCCAATTTTCATTGGTAGTAAAAGCAATCGTAAGCCAACGTTGTGGACTTTCCTCTCCCATCGCATCACTAATTTCTTTACGGATTTCATCGAGTGCCTCTACGCCAGCGATGCGATACCCCTTGGGTAAAACAATATGAATTTCAATGAATTGAGCTCGACCAATTTTAGCAACATAGCTTGAATAAGTTTTAAACCCACGACGTACAGCTAATTCATCAAGAAAATGGCGTATTTCTTCATCTAAATCAAAAGGAGCGATTAATAGAATATCTCGAAAGGCATCTCTAACTGCAGCCATTGGAACAAAAATCAAACAGGTCGTTAGAACAGCTAGAATTAATGGATCAACGTATGGCGTTAAATAGCTATAGCTTGTTTTATTAATTAATGTTGCGATGCCAAAGGCAAGCAACAATGACAGCGATATAGAAGCAGACATGAGCCAGCTTTGAGTATCTAACCTTAAAAACTCAGAGTTAATTTTATGATTATGTTGTCTAACATAAATGTACATAATAACGGAAATGAGTGACATCAACATGGCAAACACAAATGCCCAATCAAAATTTAGCTCTATACCACCCGATAACAAGCTTCCAATAGCATTGACCAATGCATAAGCACATAAAAGAATAAGAACACTACCATTGAACACAATCACCATCGGTTCGACATGCCAATAGCCGTATTGGAAACGCCTATTACCTTCACTAGTAAGCAGTCTGGCAACTAAAAAAGCTAATATGGATACAGCTGTATCTACCATATCAAACATACCATCAAATACAATGGCTAATGATCCCGATAGTAGTCCAAATAAAACACTAGACAACGCTAATAGAAAAGTCACTAAAATGGATACTTTGAGAATGCGTCTTTCCTCAGAACCATCCACATTTATACTCACAATACGCTCCAATCTTTAATCAATTAAAACAACTAACAATAAATGCCTATTATCCACTTAAACAATATTCAAAAAGCAATTACATTGAACATCGCTGAGAGAGTTAATGATAACTAAAATATAGTATAGCCACGCTTTCAATGTCATCAAGGTTTTTACAACAATAGATGGCTTTAAGAAATTCTTCTTTATTGTTCAATTGACGCCCATAATACTTTGCTAACTTGCGTGATTGAACGACAGCAAGTGTTTCATTGTTTAATAGCAAACTTAACTCTTTGCAATGCCTAACAAATAAGTGAGCAATCACTTCGGCTTTGGGTAACTCAAATGGTTGTTGATGCGCTTGAGCAATTAACTGGCCTATTAGCCATGGTTGCCCTACCCCTGCCCTTGATACCATCACACCAGCACACCCTGTTGATAACATCTTATTTAATGAATCTAAGCAAGAAACATCACCATTTCCGATGACCGGTATATCTAACGTATCAACAAAATAGTTAATTTGATCATAGTATGGACCTTGCTGATAACTATCAGTCCAGTGTCTAGCGTGGACCGTAATAAAATTCAGGCCACTATTGCGTACGACCATTGCAACCTCTCTGTTATAATGGTCGTGACTTTCTCCATCCACACGAATTTTGATTGACAGGGGTATATCGGTATTCGCTCTCATAGTGGCTATCAATTGTTCGAGTAGTTTAGCATCGGCTAATAAACTTGAGCCAGAACCCTTTGCGCGTATCTTATTGACCGGACAACCACAGTTTAAGTCGATTAAATCAGCTCCATACTCTGTAGCAAGCTGTGTTGCTCTAGCAAGTTCGAGTGGCTCGCTGCCTGATAGTTGAAAACAAACAGGTCCTTCTAGAGGGTCTTTGTATATTAAGCGTTCTTTATATTTGTTTTCACCAATTAGCGTCTTACAAGAGATCATTTCAGTACAAGTGAATGCTGGTTTACTATATTCCCACGTTAAGCGCCTGAATGGTGCACAACTAATACCAGCAAGAGGACCTTGTATAATATTGACTGGAAAAGAACGTTGACCCAACTGAATTGCTGTAATTATACTCAATATTTACTCGCTTGTTGCGCGGTTAGCAACGCTCAATCGTTTGAACAATTTAATAGCTGCCATAGCTAGCATTGCTAAACAAGTCCATGAAAAAATTGCACTGGCAAATCCGTGCCCCATGAATAAGCTTGCAAATAAACTACCGAGCAAAAAACCAGTTAAAGGCCCCTGCCATCTCTGCCGCATTGTTTTATGATTGAGCTGGTTTTTGGTTGGCTTGTAGAACATATGGCTACTACGATGCATAGAAAAACCATGACCGCCTCTGAATCCTCGTGCCGCAACATCAGTAACAACAATACCAAAACTCATCAAAATAGCCACACTAACTGCAACGAATTTAATCATCAAAAAACCGCCTAAGTAAATGAAATACATGATTATAATGCTAATTGTCCTGAATAGGTGTACTTATCATTTAAAAAATATTTTTTTGATAAATTTAAGAAGAGAACGAAAAAGAACAGAGCCAGGTCCTTCTTTTTGACTGTTATCCATAATGTCTAGAAACGCTATTTGATCATAATCACCAGGCACATTCAATTTTTTTAGCTTATCTTTATCAATGCCTTAAACTAACTATTCGTGAGGAACTCTTAGGAACCAGTCGCGGCACCTAGGCGGGAGGATGAATTGTCAACACGCCCTATGCAAAAAGAAAGACTGTTCGTATACATAGATTTTTGAGTGCTAATTAGAGCTAAACTTTTTTTGCTTCTTTGAAGGTCATCCATATCATTTGTTCAAAATCGTAAAGTTTGCATTTTTTAAATATTTGTAAGAGATATCGCCATTTAAAACGATACTCGTGCAAATAGTTACCATATATTTTTTTCAATGCCTTATGAGCTTGAGGAAGGTGGTAAAAGGGAATTCTCGGATCTAAATGATGTGGTGCATGGATCATGATATTGTGTAACAGTAAACTAGATAGTTTTGAGCAATGAATAACCGTGCTACAGTATATAGCTCCTACAGAATGCGACCATTGATTCTTTTTATCAAGAAAGGGTATCTCTGGATGAGTGTGCTGTAAGTAAACAATAATAGCAATAAAATAGTTAAAAATGAGGAAAGGCATTATAACCGCCATAGAAATTCCCCAAACCCCACCTGCAAAGTAGTAACCCAAGCTAGACATGACGAGGGCATATAAAAGTACAAGCAATTTTCCATTTCTATAATAACGCGTTTCAGCTTCTTTCTTTCCTGGATTAAACTTAAGCATCTGTTCCCACCAGATTCTACGCAGATAATGAAATGCAGCTGTAAACAGACAACGCTCAACCCTGTAGAGAAAACGTTGTAAAGCAGATAGTTTTTTATACTGATTTGGTGTTAATGGCCTCCAAATCCAATCTATAGGCGTGTAATTTGTAAATCCATGATGAACTTTATTATGACCAAAAGCCCATAATCGATAAATATTTAAGGAGGGTAACATTGCAATCGTGCCTAATATCTCGGCTACTTTACTCTTTTTAAAGAGTGCTCCATGCGCCGCATCATGAGCCCAGATAAACATCATTGCTGTTGCGATACCACAGCATAAACTTCCTAAAAGCTGTAGTTCCATGCGTCCATTCAATAAAACGAGACTAATACCACATAGAAATAAGATAAGATCAAAAAAATACCCGATCAATGTTTTAGTTCGAGATCGTCTATAGCATTCTTGAGGGATAGCTTGACGTGCTTCAGAGGGCTTGATCAATTTTACTCTATTAATCGACTGACTGGTGTGATTCGATTGCATAACGAAATTAAATTACTTAAAATAATTTAATAATGATTTATACAGATAATGTTTAATGATATCAAGAAAAATGTATATTTCCATAAGTTATTTCTGATAATAAAAATTCAAATGAATCAATTTATCACCATTTACAGTGAATTATCATGAAATTATTCTAGATAAAATATTTTATTTTGGTACAATCTGCTTAATTGCAAATAACCCATAACCATTTAGGACGTGTATAATGACTAACTGCGATAACTTTAGCGAAAAAACAAAATTATGCGTAAACAGAGCCCAACGTAATTTTTTTACCGCCTATGAAACAAAATATACGCCATATTATGATTTTAAAGCGCTTCGCTCCGCTGTTACTTTTCCTGCTTATCACTCTGTGCAACTACTAAAGAATGTTATGTATGGTGTATACGGGTGTTTGATATTGACTGGTTCTGTATTGACGCTTAACTTTAAGAATATGGATGAGATCGCTTGGGGAATGATAAGACTATTCAGTGCATCTCTGATGGAATTGAGTAACACCTTTTTTGCAATATTGTTGCTCCCAACTAGATTGTTTGCCACCATCACCAACTTCGGATTCATGTGCAACACGCCTTGTTCCGAAAATAATAATTACCTCATGTCACCTGCCGATGAAGATTTGAATCATCTACACGAACCCTTAATAGCTGATGATATGGAATCAAGAGTAAGCAATTTCGATAATACTAATATTGGTTTTATCAATCGATCAGATCAAAGATATCACGATATGATTTACAAACAAGCTACGACAATTATTTGATGCCCGGATGTCTATAAAAATGAATGGTTTATGCGCTAGAGAGAAATTGCTCTATAGAGTATAGCTACGTCCCTCGTGAGTTTTTAGCAGCCCCCTCGTTAGAACCCGGCGTGCCCTATTAAGGCACCGGGCTCAAGATAAATACATTCACAGTTCAACTTATGCTTTAGAAAAACTTGCGAGTTACTAATGCCTAGCGGCCTTGTGGCACCAGGCTTTCCATCTTTGGGAATCAGTACTTGTCGCACTGGCCCCGGGATGTATACCATGCGCCTCAGGGCGAATGGACCTGGGAAAAATGGCTAAAGTTGAGATTGCCATGTTAATTTATTAATGTAATAATATTTTTCAATTTTAAAAAATATACAGTTATGTCAAAAATTAAGTGTGCAGTTGTTGGTGTGGGCTACCTAGGTCGGTTTCATGCTCAAAAATATAAATTATTAGCAGATGTAGAATTACTGGGTGTATACGATGTTAATCCTAAGATTTGTGAGCAGGTAGCATCAGAACTCGGCGTTTATGCTTACCCCTCTATTGAGCAATTATTAACTCAAGTTGATGCTGTAAGTATTGCCGCGTCAACCAGTGAACACTATGCGATCGCTAAGCTTTGTTTAGAACAAGGCGTACATGTGTTGCTAGAAAAACCAATGACTCAAACCGTTGAGCAAGCAGAAGAGCTAATTTCATTAGCAAATGCTCATCAGCTGAAATTACAAATTGGTCACCTGGAACGTTTCAATGCTGCTCGATTAGCGTTGGACCAGTATTTAGTACATCCATTGTTTATAGAGTCACAACGCTTGGCACCGTTTAATCCTCGTGGTAGTGATGTAAATGTCGTCCTCGATTTAATGATCCATGACATTGACATTATCCAAACCATTGTTGCCAGCCCTATCAAACATATCGATGCACAAGGGGCACCTGTTTTAACGTCTAGCATCGATATTGCCAATGCACGAATTACCTTTGAAAATAACTGTGTCGCTAATGTTACTGCTAGTCGAATCAGTTTTAAAACTGAGCGAAAAACTCGTATTTTTCAACCGAATTCTTATATTTCCATTGATTATCATAAAAAGGAACTTGCTGTATTTGAAAAAGGTGATGGGGAAAGCTACCCAGGGATTCCTGACATTATTCGCCATCAATCCAGTTTCGATAAAGGCGACGCGCTACTAGAAGAAATTAAAGCCTTTGTTTACTGCATTATCCATGATACAACACCATTAGTCACTGGTGACGAAGGCTATGCAGCCTTAGCCACAGCCCAACAAATTACGACTTTAATCGATATGAATTTAATGTCCAGATATGCCCTCAAATAAGCGAATAGTAATCATTGCTGGTGAAGAATCAGGTGATATGCATGCAGCTGCCTTTATTCGAGACTTTAAAAAGTCATATCCACACGTACATTTTTCTGGCATTGGCGGCAAGCATCTGCAAGAGCTTGGAATTGAAATGATTAGCAATCTTGCTCAGTATGGCGTTACTGGTCTCTATGAAGTGCTCCGTCACTTTCTAATTATTAAAAAAGCATTTGAGGCTATAAAAAAACATCTCAACGAAAAAAGACCTGATTTGTTAATACTTGTTGATTATCCTGGATTTAATTTACGTTTAGCTCGATATGCAAAACAAAAACTGGGTATTCCTGTTCTCTATTATATAGGTCCACAAATATGGGCATGGAAAGCTGGGCGCATTCATACCATCCGAGATAATGTTGATCATATGGCTGTTATCCTACCGTTTGAAAAAAAAATTTATGAACAGGCTGGAATACCAGTATCATTTGTTGGCCATCCATTGGTAAATAAGGTTAAACCTTGTGAACACCAGCAATCGACTCGTATTCAATTAAACTTGCCGTTAGACAAACGCATCATCGCCCTACTTCCTGGTAGCCGACAGCATGAAATTGAAAAACATATGCCTATTTTACGTGACACGGCTATACAACTAACTGCTCAGTATCCAGATCTCCATCTTGTGTTCCCGGTTGCAAGCACTATTAACCCAAACACCATTCATGATTATCTAAACAATCAGATAACCACATACCAGCTTATTGAAGGACAAACATTAGATGTCGTTGGTTGTAGCGATTATGCAATCGTGGCTTCAGGCACAGCTTCTTTAGAATGTGCATTATTAGGAATACCGATGTGCATTATCTATAAAACATCGCTATTAACTTATTTGGCAGCAATAAAATTAATAAAGGTTAAGTATTTAGGACTATGCAATCTTTTACAAGATCAAATGATTGCCCCTGAACTATTACAAGATGATTGCAATTCAATTGAGCTCACTAAGACTATTGTTCGGTTACTTAATGAACCTGCATACTCAGCACGCATGGTAGAACGTTTACAACGATTAAGATATTCTTTATCTAACCAATCAGCTGATTGTTCATTAAAAGAACTTGCTGAAAAAATGTTAAATTTAACCAATTGATGGTTAATAACACAGTAGTTGGATTGTCTATAGCTTATCAATTATTCTTGATGTACAATAAATCTTGCATCAAGCCCTTTTGAGAGCACCAGGAATAGTTTGGTTTTAACTTAAATAAGGAAATTATAATGAATACTTCTGAAAATCTTGTTCCTTCGCATCCCAGTATTCAGGCCATCAAACAAGAACAAGATCATAATTTACAAGAGTTAGTATACACGCTAGTTAGTCGTTTTTTAGCGGAAAATAAAAATAAATCGATTAATGACCTTTACGATATGATTCTCTGTGAAGTTGAACCCCCTTTACTACAAGCAGTTATGGAAAAACGTCGTGGCAATCAATTACAAGCAGCAAAAATATTAGGCATCAGCAGAGGAACTATCAGAAAAAAATTACAACGATATTTTGGAACAAAATACTTTCGTTTAACAGATGAATAGTTAATCGAAGCCTGCTTATCGTTATATGGACAAACCGTTAATGTTGAAAAGCTCATACGCAGATCTTGCGCAATAAATGGCAAGATCTGCATATATTCAATAACAACTATTAAACCTCATTCATCAATAGTTTATTTACTCGGCTAACAAAATCTGCTGGATTATCTAATTGACCACCTTCAGCTAGCACTGCTTGTTCGAATAAAACAAGTACCCACTGAGAAAAACAATCATCATCAGCAATATCGTGTAAACGCTTGATCAAACGATGCTCAGGGTTAATCTCAAAAATTGGTTTAGTATTGGGTAGCTGCTGGCCTGCGGCTTGCAGAATTCTTTGCATTTCTAAACCCATATCTTGCTCATCAGCAACTACGCAAGCAGGTGAGTCAGTTAGTCGGTTTGTCACATGTACATCTTTAACTCTATCTGTCAAAACTTCTTTAATGTGTTTTAACATGGGAGCTAAACTTTTCTCTTGTTCTTTAACATCTTCATTATCATCCAGATCTACTTTACCTTTACTAATCGACTGCAATTTTTTACCATCGAATTCACTGAGATAGCCAATCATCCACTCATCGATTCTATCGCTTAATAAAAGCACCTCTATACCCTTCTTCTTAAATATCTCTAAATGAGGACTATTTTTTGCAGCGTTATAACTGGAGGCAGCAACATAATAAATTTTATCTTGCCCTTCCTTCATGCGAGCAACATATTCTGTTAAGGAGACAGTTTGTTTTTCATGGGCATTGTGAGTTGTTGTAAAACGCAATAACTTGGCAATTGTATCCCGATTAGCATAATCTTCTACGGGTCCTTCTTTAAAAATCAAACCAAATTCATCCCAAAAGGTTTGATACTTATCTGCTTCATCACTACTTAATTTTTCTAACAAAGACAACACTCGCTTAGTACATGCTGCGCGTATGCTTTCGACTTGTTTATTATCTTGCAATAGCTCTCGTGAAACATTTAATGGTAAATCGCTGGCATCAACAATCCCCTTAACAAAACGCAAATAGCGGGGTAAGAATTGAGCTGCATCATCCATAATAAAAACACGCTTAACGTATAATTTTAATCCATGTTTGACTTCTTGTTGCAACAAGTCAAATGGAGCACGTCCGGGAATAAATAATAAACTTATATAGTCTTGTTTGCCTTCAACATGGTTATGAGACCATGTTAGTGGGTCCTGATAATCATGAGATAAATGCTTATATAATGATTTATATTCTTCATCACTGACTTCTGATTTTTGCATGGTCCACAATGCAGTTGCTTTGTTAACTGTTTCTAATGTACTGTCATTTTTGTCTGCATTGTCTGCATTGTCTGCATCATCAACATCGACAGTTTTTTCCATGACTATTGGCCAACAGATATGATCAGAATACTTAGTGATTATACTTCGTAAACGCCAATCATTGAGAAATTCATCGGCATCATCTTTCAAATGTAAAATGATTTCTGTGCCTCGATTGGCTTTGTTTTCTTGACCTATAGTGAATTCTCCCTCACCTGCTGACTCCCAAACAATTCCATCCGCAGGGTTGCTACCAGCTCGTCTACTTTTAACGGTCACTTTATCAGCAACAATAAAAGCCGAATAAAAGCCAACACCAAACTGCCCAATTAACTTAGAGTCTTTAGCGCTTTCACCAGACAAACGACTAATAAATTCTTTGGTACCAGATTTTGCAATCGTTCCTAAATTATCAATAGCCTCGTCACGGGTTAAACCAATACCGTTATCGGCAATGGTTAACGTTTTTAATGTCTTATTAAAACTAACAGTAATTTTCAGGTCAGGATCGCCATCGTACAAACTACCATCGGCAAGAGCTAAAAAACGTAATTTATCCAATGCATCTGATGCATTAGATATAAGTTCACGCAGGAATATTTCCTTATTGCTATAAAGTGAATGAACAACCAAGTGCAACATTTGTTTCACTTCTGTTTGAAAGCCCATGGTTTCTTGCTTACTCGCCATCTTAAAAATCTCCTTTGAATCGGAATATAAAGTTAAAATAAATAGGGAATTGATGCTGATTAAATCATGTGTCCAATATGAGGATAAAAAAAAAATTTTCAAGGGGTATCCACAGAATTAGATAGCTTAGGAGACTTAACTATCGCTCTTAACATGTAAAATGTAACGTCTCGGCTCCTTGTAATCTCATGCTTTTGTTGATCAGTAACGATTGCCGATAAAACATGAGTACCCCGATCAACCTTATGCAATAAATAAGTTGTAGTCATACTGGGATCCGCTACTGCTTTTTCGTCAAGAAATAATTGAAGCTTATGAGTTGGACTCAGTTGTGGTTGAATATCCAATAATACCACAAGGTCACCGAGATTATTGCGAACGCTCTCTTGCTGTCGTGGTTGCAAAATAGTCACAACATAGTGAGGAACGTTTACTGCTGCAGGTGTCGATATTAAATTTTTATCGGCAGTAATAATCTTGCTTACATGTTTGTCTATCGGTGGTAAAACAATCATCTTAGCATTGTCGTGAGGGTTATCTGTGTAATGAACAACCCCACTATCATCGACCCATTGATAAATGGCCGCAACTGCAGAGGATAAAAGCAGAAAACAACTTGAACATATCACTACTAGCTTCACTGATTTCTCTCTTAGTTATTAGATATTCTAGATTACTATATTATTCAAAAAATTTATAACCAACCATCCATCAATACTGAATTCAACATAAAATAGTATCTAAAAAAATTGAGATTTGTTGCCCATCTTTTGAGAACTGCCTTGTAAAACTGAAGACAATCGGCAAACGACTCAGTCAGAAACTCAAAAA
>JBMLTO010000074.1:0-8280 GCA_049239925.1 Legionella sp.
CTGTTTAATTCCTTGGCGTAGCTGCCGCCTCGAGAATTTCACAAGTTTCGTTTTATCCTCATTCATCCTCAGTCCGTAGTTCGCCAAGCGTTGAGCCAAGGCCTTTTTGATCCCCTCTGCATCACGATTGTATTGACAACATATAACAATGTCGTCCGCATAGCGTACCATTTTTACTTCACCCGCACCGTGCGCTTTTACCGTCGTTTCCATCCATTTATCTATCACTTCGTGAGCAAAGATATTCGCAATTATTGGACTGCATGCTGAACCTTGCACAACGCCACCATCGCTTATCACCATTTCCCCGTCGACTAACAAACCTGATTTCCCATCCATGCATCAAACACATAATACAAAAATAAGTTACTCAATACCGGACTGATGACTCCACCTTGCATTACGCCTCGAGTCTTCTCCTGAAAACTACCATCCGGTAGTTGCATCGGTGTAGTTAGCCATCTTTCTATATATAGTAAAACCAATTTATTGTCAGTATGCTTCTTTACCGCTTTCATCAAAAGTTGATGGTCCAGATTATCGAATAAACCTTTGATGTCGTACTCTAGCACCCAGTCATAATACCAGCATCGCTGCCGCTTTACCCCGATAGCATCTAGTGCTGATTTATTTGGGCGATAGCCATAGGAGTCTGGATGAAAGTACGGTTCAACACAAGGCTCAAATATTAATTTGACCACCATTTGGGCAATTCTATCGGATACTAAAGAATCACGCCACCTATACGCCGGACACCACCTACACAGTCTTCAGGTTACTTGTAGATTGATCCCAGGTTATGGAAACGCCCCTGGTTTTGATGCCAGTCTCTGGCTAACGACGCGTCAACAGTGGTTCAGGTCTATTCGTCTTTCTTTACCTCACCTGCTGAGTTAAAACTCACACTTTACTCCAACGCTCATGACCATCACTCTTAATGACAGCCACTTGGAGTGGTTTGAAACCTGCTCCTGACAACCGATTTCGATGGGCCTACCATCATCTCCTTTCTTCCCTGGATCTAAGTCGTACGACACCAGATACTCTAGTACTGTTTCTTCAGACACCCTTGCTGTTTTGCCTATTAATTCCCTCCTTTCGGGGCTATAGTTGGACTTTCACCAACTCGCTATTGACCATGCCGGTCACACCGAGACGGCTGCTACGCACGCTCCTCAGGGCGAACGCTCCTGGGAAAAATGGCTAAAGTCGAGGCATTTATACACCTCAAAAATGTAACAATATTATACATTTTATTCAGCTTTAATGTATCAACTTTATGGTAGCAAGATCATCAACGGCATGAGCCTTCTAACTATATACTGCAGCTGACCATTAAAATATCGCATCTTTTTTGAATGAGTCAATCATCATCGCCCTAAAGATTACCCGCTCTTTTTCATTGATATTAAGTCGCTAGCATGTCTTTTTTAAGAAAAATATTGACAATATAAAAAACAAAAAATACAATTAAAAATCATTTATTATTAATCAAATTAGATATATAATTAACTTATTTTTAAAAAACAAAACACTTTTTGGCCTGTAAAAAACCATCAAAAACGTAATTAAAATAATTTATTTGTATTTTAATTTACCGCTATTACTTAGATAAATAAAGGCATCGATTAACAACGAATTAAGGTGAACGGGTGAATAAAACTTTACATAAGCAATTATTAACTGCGATTGAAACGTTGGATCAAGAAAAATTATTATCAGTTTTGGCCGACAAGGATTTTGACCGAGGTTTTCTCCGTGGAGAAGAGGTATTATCCATCACCGATGGCTGTCATTTGTTGTCATTGCTGGCTAGGATGGAAAGCTCGACACATGCACGACAAGGCATGCTGGATACGTTAGTATCGCATGGGTTAGATGTTAATCAAGTAGACATACATGGCAAAAGGGCATTAGATTATTTTATCACGGCAGGTAATAATGATTTGGTGCATCATTTGAGAGAGACACATCAAGCAGTCACCGCTGATAACGCTACTTCAACGAGCACATCAAGTAGTTCATCAAGTTCAGGTGTTCATCTTTCCAACGATGTTCTAGAAACCACCTCTGGCAGTGGCTTACTGAACAAACATAGACAGGAAGAGACTTCTGTTTTAGACATATCACATCGGACTTTAAACTCAGATGGATTTCTGCCAACACTAGAAAACAACGCTAGCTCTAGTTTGCCTTTCCTGGAGAGGCAAACTACGGATCTTTATGAGAATCTATGCCTACTACAGTATTTTTCTGCTGTTGCGAATGGGCGTAGGACCTTGCAAATATTATTCAATACAAATCCAGAGCTAACAACTAAGGTCATTGGTAAAGCCTTATGTCATCCGCAACCTGCCACAGCAGGACCTGATGCAAATCTATCAGCTTTATATGTGCTTACAGGATATCCTCAAGGACACACCATATTGCAGTCTTTATTGCAGCAAAATAGAGCCCTAGCCATCAGCATCAGTGGTGAAGCCTTGTGTCGTTCTTTAACTACCGCAGCCGATACTGATGCCAATACTTCAGCCTTGTATTGGCTAACAAGAACGCCTGGAGGACAAAAAATATTGCGAACTTTATTAGAGCAAAATCCAACGTTAACAACCGAAATAAGTAGCGAAGCTTTGTGTCGTCCACTACTTATCGAATCGAAAGATAATGAAAATACCTCGCCTTTATATTGGCTGACAGCATCTCATGAAGGACAAGCCATACTGCGATATTTATTGCAGAAAAATCCAACGTTAATCACCACCATCAGTGCTGAAGCACTTTGTCGCACACTACCTGCCGCAGCGGGGGCTGACGAAAATACCTCGGCTTTCTACTGGCTTACGGCAAGTTCTGAAGCGCAAGTCATTCTACGGGAATTATTACAGCGAAATACAGCAATAGCAACTAGCATCAGTGGTGAAACCTTGTGTCGTGCGCTAACTACCGCTGCAGGGACTGACGAAAATACCTCGGCTTTATATTGGCTAACTGGATGCCTTGAAGGGCAAGACATTCTATGGGATTTATTACAACAAAATCCAACGCTAGCAACTAGCATCAGTGGTGAAGCCTTGTGTCGCGCCATACCTGACATAGCTGGACCTTGTGCAAATACCTCGCCTTTATATGGTCTGACAGCATATCCTAGAGGACGAGCCATACTGCGGGATGTATTGCAAAAAAATCCCGAGTTAGCACCTAGTATCACTGGTGAAGCTTTGTGTCGTGAGCGACCTGCTGCAGCTGGTGCGGCTGCAAATACCTCTGCTTTATATGGTCTTGCCGCATATTCTGATGGGCATGCCATACTACAGTCTTTATTGGAGCAAAATAGAGCGCTAGCCATCAGCATCAGCGGCGAAGCTTTGTGTCGCGCTCTAACTACCGCAGCCGGTGCTAATGCGAATACTTCAGCGTTGTATTGGCTGACAAGAACGTCCAAAGGGCAAACCATATTGCGAACTTTATTAGAGCAAAATCCAACGTTAATAACCGAAATAAATAGCGAAGCCTTGTGTCGTCCACTACCTATCGCATCTAAAGGTAATGCAAATACCTCGCCTCTATATTGGCTGACAGCATCGCCTGAAGGAAAAACTTTATTGCGGTCTTTATTGCAGAAAAATCCGGCATTAGTCGCCACCATCAGTGCTGAAGCCCTTTGTCGTATACTACCTGCTGCAGCAGGAGCTGACGAAAATACCTCAGCTTTATATTGGCTGACAGGATCGCCTGAGGGACTAACCATCCTGAAGACTTTATTGCAGCAAAACCTAACGTTAGCAACCAACATAAGTAGCGAAGCCTTATGTCGTACACTACCTACCACAGCTGGAATTTATGAGAATACCTCGGCTCTCTATTATCTTACAAACAATCGTGAGGGGCGAGCTGTACTGCAGGATTTATTAGAGAAAAATCCAGCGTTAGTACCTAGTATCACTGGTGAAATCTTGTGTTGTGCCCTACCTGACACAGCTGGACCTCATGCAAAAACTTCGCCTTTATATAGTCTGACAGCATGTCCTAGAGGGCGGGCCATACTGCGGGATTTATTGCAACAAAATCCGGCGTTAGCGCCTAGTATCACTGGTGAGGCCTTGTGTCGTTTCCTACCTTCCGAGGCTGGGTCTGTTGCAAATACCTCTGCTTTATATGGTCTTGCCGCATGTTCCGAAGGGCAAGCCTTACTAAGGGATTTATTACAGCAAAATCCAGCATTAGTACACTGTATCAGTGGTGAAAATTTGTGTCGTCTGCTACCTGCCACAGCAGGACCTGATGCAAATAGCTCAGCTTTATATTGGCTTGCAGTATTTTCTGAAGGGCAAGCCATACTACAGAATTTATTGCAACAAAATCCAACGTTAGCAATCAGCATCAATGGTCAAGCCTTGTGTTGTACCCTACCTGCTGCAGCAGGACCTCACGCAAATACTTCGGCTTTATATTGGCTGACAACATCGCCTATGGGACGGGCCATACTAGGGACTTTGTTGCAGCAAAATCCAGAACTAGCCACCAGTATCAGCGGTGAAGCCTTGTGTCATGCTCTGACTGCTGCAGCTGGACCTAATGCCAATATCTCAGCTTTATATTGGCTGACAGCATGTTCTGAAGGGCGAGCCATACTGCAGGAGTTATTACAACAAAATCCAGCGCTAGCAACCAGCATCAGTGGTGAAGCTTTGGGTCGTTCGCGATCTGCTGGAACTGGAGCTTTTGAAAATGACTGTGCTTTGTATTGGCTTACAGGTACTGATGAGGGGAGAACTATACTCGGGGATTTATTGCATCTAAATCCAGGGCTAGCAGCCAGCATCAATGGTGAAGACTTGTGTCGTGCTCTAACTGCTGCAGCCGGAGCTCATGCCAATACCTCAGTTTTATATTGGCTGACAGCATCTACTGAAGGACTAGCTATACTGTGGGATTTATTACAGCAAAATCCGGCGTTAAGAACCAGTATCAGTGGTGAGGCCTTGAGTCGAGCTCGACCTCCTGCAGCAGGGATTTCTGAAAACATCTCGGCTTTCTACTGGCTTACAGCAAGTTCTGAAGGGCAAATCATTCTACAGGAGCTATTACAGGAAAATCCAGCGCTAGCAACTAGCATCAGTGGTGAAACCTTGTGTCGTGCTCTAACTACCGCTGCAGGGACTGACGAAAATACCTCGGCTTTATATTGGCTGACTGGATGCACTGAAGGACAAGCCATTCTATGGGATTTATTACAACAAAATCCAACACTAGCAACTAGCATCAGTGGTGAAGCCTTGTGTCGTTCTCGACCTACCTCAGCAGAAGCTGACGAAAATACCTCGGCTTTATATTGGCTGACAGCATCTTCTGAAGGACAAGCTATACTGCAATATTTATTGCAGAAAAATCCAACCCTAGCAACTAGCATCAGTGGTGAATCCTTGGGTCGTTCGCTACCTCCAGAAGCTGGTATTGATGAAAATACCTCGGCTTTGTATTGGCTTACAATATGTCCGGAAGGGTTAGCGATACTGCGAGATTTATTACATCAAAATCCAGCGTTAGCAATTAGCCTCAGTGGTGAAGCCTTGTGTCGTGCGCTCCCTCAAGCAGCTGGGGCCCTTGAAAATACGTCTGCTTTGTATTGGTTAACGCGAATACCTAACGGGCGTAAAATCCTTCAGGATCTATTTCGACGACATCAAACACTTATCACCAGCATCACTGGTGAAGCCTTGTGTCGTGAGCGACCAACCGTAGCCGGTGTTGATGCAAACACTTCAGCTTTATATTATCTTGCAGAAAGTCCTGATGGACGCCAAATACTCAAGGATTTATTGCAGCAAAATTTAGCATTGGTCGCTAGCATCAGTGCTGATTCATTGTGTCGTGCACTGCCAACGGCAATCGGTGCTCGTCAAGATACGTCAGTTTTATATTGCCTGACCCGAACGGCAGATGGGCGTTCGATAGTGAAAGATCTATTGCAACGACATGAAGGGCTAATATCAGCGATTACCGCTGATGTATTAGGTCGTCAGTTAGTTGGTATTCATCGAGACCAATCGATTTATTCTCAATTGAATGGTAACAGCGATGGCCGTGAGATACTTTTACAATTGTATGCCGCTCAACCAGGATTAAGAGAGGCACTGGAAAGATCTCAGCAGAGACAATCCGTAGTTGTTGTCAGCCCAGCCAACATCGGGTTATTTTCAAATAGTTCATCGAGTAGCAATAGCAGCAATCAGCAATATCAGAGACTAAACTAGATATGTCTAGTAAACAACAGCCTTTAAATAAGAAGTAGAACAACGCCAATCCTTGCAAAAAACAACAGGTATTGCTCTCTCAGAAGCAAGACCTATTGATCATGCATCAATTAATTCTATATCACTACCTGCGAGTGATTGGCCAAGAAAGATTTCACCGACCACCCTGAAGCGTTCTACTGAATCGGTTACTAAATAGCGTGTTTCGATGGAAGAATGGTTAGTTTCTAATAGATTTTTTTGTTCTAAAATAATGCGTAACGTATTTGCTGTAGCCTCTGCTGAATCAACTATAGTTATCTCTGGCGGTAATAAACGTGATAATAATGGTTTAAAAACTGGAAAATGGGTACAACCTAACAACAAAGTATCCTCATTAGTAATCTTACTGATATAATGTTTGACAGCAGCTGTTGCAACATCATTGTTGACCATTCCTTCTTCTGCCAACGCAACTAAAAGGCTGCAAGGACGTACACTAATTGATGCATCTGGAATTTCTCGTAAAATTAATTGCTGATAAGCTTGTGAAGCAATGGTTGTTTCCGTCGCAAAAACAGAAATGCGTTTATTTTGGGTTGCAGCAACAGCAGATGCAGCTCCGGGACAAACAACCCCTATGACGGGGATATCGGGTGTCATTGCTTGTAAATACGGTAACGCCGCAGTCGTTGCTGTATTACAAGCAATAACCAATGCCTTAATTTGCCGTTCAAGCAAAATTTTTGCCATTTGAACCGCATATTGCCGTACAGTATGACTACTCTTAGTTCCATAAGGCAGCCTTGCCGTATCGCCAAGATAAATAAACGATTCCTTAGGCAAAGCTACGCGTAATGCACGAAGGACGGTGAGTCCGCCCATCCCTGAATCAAAAACACCTACTGACAATTGTGAGTTATACATATTATCCCTATAAAATCATGCTCATTCTACTCAAGGACAACTCGGCTTATCAAGCAGATCGACGACGAATGTTTCACCATGCTTCTTTTTAACTTCTTTGGTCATAGCATCATTAATAAGTAACTGATTGTTTTTCATATTGGCCAGCCCTTTCTTAATAGTTTTAAAATCATCCGCTATTGCTTCTGCAGTTTTTTCAAGACCTTTCGGTATATTGATATCAGCGTTTGGCAAATGCTCTTTAAAAAACAACTCAGATGACTGAAATATCCCAGGCTTTTTACACCCAGCAGATTTACAAATAATTTTAGGATCCCCTATAACTTTAATTTTATCTTTTAGATATAACAGAGAGGCATACATTTTAGTTGCTAGCTCCGGATCACAACTATAACACTCGATATGCCCCTTTCCTGGTTTATAGTTTATCAAGCTAATAAACGCCATTTTAAGCGCCACTTGCGATTTTTCTTCCGATGTCAAAATCGTTTTTGATCCGTTAATCACCCTACCATCTGAATTCTGGTAAATAGTTCCTACAACAGGTGCTCCTCCCACCTCTCGAGAAAAAATACATTGGGAACGCACTAAATCATATTCGCGCATACGCATATGCTGATATCCAATCTGGCTGTTATCTTTGAAATATGCAGAGCTATTGACTGAAGATTGTTTTGGTGTAGGACTTATCAGATTTAAATCTAAACCATTTGGCAAATACTCGTCTTTAAACTGATCAAAAAGACCAAATCCAATCTTCAACAAATGTCTTTTATAGTCCGAAGGGCTATTTTTATGTTCAAAAGATTCCTTTTTGCTAGCTTTGATTGATTGTTGTTTTTCATCTTGGGACGAAGCATTTTTTGGGTTTTCATTAGATGGCTCTCCGTGTTCATCATGACCTGATGAGCGTTCACTCACTTTATTGCTAGCAGCTTCATTCCCTACAGGCTCTGCCCGTTCATGACCAGGAATAGGTGATAGTATACCGCTGTTATGATGTTTAACACTATTTGACGAAGGATTAGATACATTGCTATCCAGTGGTCTTGAAGACATATCTTCTAACTGATTAGAAACAACCGACAATGACGGTTCAATCTCAGTTAGCACTGCGCAA
>JBMLTO010000074.1:8380-27820 GCA_049239925.1 Legionella sp.
TGGATGATCGATATTCGATTGGCTTGAATGATAAACCTGAGGTTCAATAACCTGCCCACTGATCTCAGAAATAATTGGTCTTGAAGACATGCCTGTTAACTGATTAGAAACAACCGACAATGACGGTTCAATCTCAGTTAGCACTGCGCAAAATGAATCATCAGGATATTCCGCAGCCAATCTAGCTTGTTGAACGTTAAATTTATCTATTAGAACAACACATTCAGTGTGATAAGATGGTTCATTTACCACCCCTAAAACAGAAGCCTCCCGCATCGACTGCTGAAAGACTGTAACCAATTGTTCCCATGCAGCTTTCCTAGATTCACTAGTTAATTGGTTTAAATCAGACGTGTTGAAACGCTCAAGAGCTAGCCCAATTATCTGAAGCTCAATCATCATCGGTTCCACCAAAACAGCCTGCAATGCTTGCGGAGAAAATGATTCAGATTGGGAAAGCAGTTGAGCGTCTGGTTGGTCGATACCACCAACAAAAGCGGATAATTCTATTTCAGGTACTATGGTTGATAACGTTTTCACAGTTGTAGTCAGTCTGTCTATCGCACTCTGGTAAACAGATGCCTTTCGCACTAGATGCCCATAACCTACAACTAGATCTTGCCATGGATGATCGATATTCGATTGGCTTGAATGATAAACCTGAGGTTCAATAACCTGCTCACTGATCTCAGGAATAAGCTGCGAATGCTCAAGATTAATCTGATGGATGCCGATATCTGCGTCAGATTTAAGCATCTGTATTGATTTTAGAATCATTCCTGCACGAACGTCTAAATCATTCAAGGAATCACTTGTCTCATCCGTCTTTAGAGATTGTATCTGTTTAATAATCCTATCTGCATTCAGCTGTAGATTTTGTAAGTCTTGTTCGAAATTTAGAATAGTATTAGCCTCAAAACTCGCTATATTTTTGAATACACGACTCTGTGTGTTAGCGTGATTTTGCTGATTTTTTTTGGCAGCGTCTATTTGTCTTTTTAACCCATCTACGCGAACTTGCAGATTAGCTAAATTTTTTTCCAGACTATTTATAGATAGCATATCTCTACCCCCGATCGAATGGAAGCTGACATATTTTTTAAGTACTAATATGCAGAAACAAGTTATGAAGAATTAAAACCATTTTGATATATTATAGACCAAAACGGATTTAAAAAAACTAAATTAATAAAAATCGAAAATTCTTTTCAATTTCATTCAAATCAAACTTGTAAAGGTAGAGAGAAAAGCTGACCCAAGCACTCAAAGCAGCAAGATCACGAAAGGGCAGCGGGATATAAATAGGATCTATGAGCAAACCTGTATCTTTTAATGCGCTTAATAAAGGCAAATCATCTAAGACCAATTTGCCAGCAAATAAAAGCGGTATATAATCAATGCGATGCTGACTGATTGCAAAACGAATAAAATTATAAATTAGAACAAAACCCTTGGCATAAGATAAATCCTTGGTAAATGGTCCTCCCTCAGGAGTACTTCCACGAAACACCCGTACGCATTGATTATAACTATCATCTTCAGTTAAGCCACAGTCGAGAAAATAACGATAAATGTCAATAAAATTTGCACCTTGATTAACTTTATCCAAAGCAATCACCCGATTGGTAATCTTTCGCATGCGCCCTGGATATGAGGATAAACTAACCACTTCAGTGATGACTGCCAAACCTTCCTGAATAACGCTACTAGACGGAGAACCTTTTGAGAGAAAAGAACAATATGGTTGGGTAGCACCATTAAGAGTTGTACCAACATGGACCCAACCTTCATGAACCTCTAAATACCTAAGATCACGATCACTAAATAAAACTTGTGAACTCAATTTAATATTGTCAGCACCAGCAGCTGCATCAGCAACCATATCATCACTAACCATAACCGTCACTTTTCCTGGATGCAGGTGGAAAAATGAGCTTAAGCGAGTTTGTAAAATATCCTGAGCCTCATAAGCATTATGACGCTTAACATCGACTTCTGATTGCAACTGAACATCAAGCGCTGTCAGCACATCAAATAATACGGATCCCAATTCTGATAACCGTGGACCCCCGGTATAAAATGCATCATCGGGACTACCGTATAAGCTTTTAGCTAGCTCACTAAATGCTGGCGTTCCCCGCGCAGCTAACATCGTCACAGCTTGAGAGTATTCATCACATTGGCGTTTTATTAAACGGGTAATTGGTGAATATTGACCACATTGATTTTGCGCATCACGCAAAATTTGCCTAAATTCCTCTATTTTATCGTCTGGCTCGAAGGACAATGGCTTATTCTTATAATAATCAACATCGACGGCAGGTAGTTTTTCACCTTTATGCGAAAAAAACTCTTGTCGAATACCTTTATCCCACTTGATAAGATCAAGAATGCGTATATTGCGTTGTGCCTCAATAATGCGTTTTGATAACTCACTGATAACCGCTAATTCTGCTTCTGGTAATGACATAACCACTCCTTTGGTCTGTAGGCGGTAATACATCGACTACTGCATCCTGCGTTTGTGCAGGTAAAGTATAAAAATCACTGATATTACTTTTAGTCATCGGAGCTGGAACAATGATAGTTTCTCCATGATGGCTATTTAGATAATGCTTCTCCCCGTTAGTAGTATAGTAACTAGGAGAAGAACATGAAACTAATGTACCTATCGAAAAAAAAATCAAAATAATTTTATACACAAGACTACCTCACAAATTAAAGCAAATTTAAACTAATTAATACGTTTTCCAGCTGTTGATGATGTTGCATAGACAATTGCGTCATCGGCAAACGAAGCTCACCAGAGATTAATCCCATTCGAGCAAGTGCCCACTTGGCTGGAATGGGATTAGATTCAACAAACATTAACTGATGCAGTGGCATAAGCTGCTGATTGATCTCCAAACAAACAGACTGTTCGTTATCGACAGCTGCATCACATAACTTCGCCATCAATTTAGGCGCTACATTAGCTGTTACCGAGATAACCCCTTTAGCACCAGCAAGCAACCATTTTGCTGCGTTTGGATCATCACCACTATAAATTTTAATCATGTCACCACATTGCTGACTAATTTCCTGCAACCTTGATATATCGCCGCTAGCTTCTTTTATCCCAACTATATTTGAAATGTGACTCAATCTCACAACCGTCTCTGGTAATAAATCACAAGCTGTTCGACTCGGAACATTATATAGGATAATAGGTATTGCCGCCGCCTTAGCAATTTCACTGTAGTGTTGAAATAAACCTTCTTGCGTAGGCTTGATATAGGCTGGCGTCATAATTAACACACCATCAACTCCATAATTCATCGCTTGTCTAGTTAACTCTATCGTAGTATTTGTAGCATTAGCAGCAGTACCAGCAATAACAGGGATACGTTCTTTAGCTTGTTCAACTACCGTTTTGATGACTAATAATTTTTCTGCTGCAGTCAATGTACCAACTTCACCTGTCGTACCTGCAACTACAATTCCATGAGTACCCGATTGAATATGAAATTCTACCAATTCACGCAAGCTATCAATATCTACTTGATCATTGAGCAAAGGGGTCACCAAAGCTACGATACTGCCTCTGAACATAATACCCTCCCCTGATATGGTCTAATACAGCATTCATTCATTAGCATCTAATGCTTCTAAACGAACAATTATCAGTGCTGTATTAAATAATTGACTATTTATTAATGACCTAATACTACTGATAGCCAAGATGGATCACAATAGATGAACATAATTATCACCAAAACCTATGATAGGCTATTTGCGTAGTTATCAAGTTTATTAGATACTTGTTTTGCTCAAATTAAACATACTTAATTAAATGATTCTCTGACCTGATACAATTTTACCTCGTAAGGTGCACCTAAGATTCATGGCCATGCAACTACTGAATAGTAAAGAAGAATTATTAGCACTCATCAATGATGGTGCTATTGTCATCACCCCTAATAAACGTCTATCGAACCAATTGCAATACGATTTTTATTGTTATAAGCAGGCAACAATCCAAATCAAGCCTATGATTTTTCCTTACCAAGACTATTTACATTACCTCTTTAGGCAAGTAGAAACCCTTACCCCCTTTGAATCGCACCCATTGTTACTCAGTCACCAACAACAGCTACAGCTTTGGCGACAAATCATAAGATCAAGCCAACATGAATTTAATCATAGTTTAATACATGCAATCGATGAAGCCTGGGAACGTTGTCAACTATGGCAATTGACCATGGATTATCAATGCTATCAACAAACGCCACAAACATCGCAATTCTATAATTGGCAAAAACTCTTTCAACAACGCTTAAAGGAGTTAGGTGCAATCACTGAAGAGCAATTATTACCTTATCTTATTAACTACAATAGTGAACTTATTGCCAATACCACCCAAATATGGGCTTGTTTTGATAACTTTACCCCTCAGCAACAATGGTTGCATCGTAAAGTAGAAGAATTTAGAACGCCTATCTATTGCTATGATCTGGCAACAACGCCGAATACAGCCCAAGTATATCCTGCAAAAAATGAGCATGATGAAATAATGCAAGTTATCTATTGGCTGCAAACACGCATAGCGGCAAACGATCATAGCATTGCACTAGTTATTCCAGATTTACAAACTCAAGGTAAACGCCTAAAAAGGCTAATACAACGCTACTTACCTGAACAATCTATTAATATCTCCCTTGGTAAACCCTTGATTGATTATCCCCTGGTGTCTCATGCCGTTAGTTTTCTACGCTTATCACAAGGATTGATTACTAATCATACGGCTCGTTTCTTACTAAGCAGTCCGTATTTAGCAGGATCTAGAACTGAATTCAATCCTCGATCTGAACTATTACAAGCTAGTGATTTGTTACAAGAATCTATGCTCTCTGTACAATCATTTATTTCTGAATGCGCTTTACACGCACCTATCCTATCACAACGATTAGCCTGCATAAGTCCATACCCTAATCATGCAACTCCTTTGGAATGGGTGGATCTTTTCAAAATGAGACTCCAACAATTAGGATTTCCAGGTGATCATAATTTGCAATCGGCTACTTACCAATGTTACCAACGTTTTATGGGAATGTTCGACGAACTACTGCCCTTGGGTCTGCTAGAACCCATACTCAGCCAACAAGAAGCCCTAGATAATATTTTCAATTTAGCGACTAGCATCATTTTTCAAGAACGTACTATCTCAAGCAAGATTCATATCTTAGGTATGCTAGAAGCATCGGGATGTTCTTTTGATAGTCTCTGGCTTTGTGGGCTAAGCGATCAATGTTTACCTCAGAAAACACAATTTTCGCCATTTATTCCTATTTCGCTTCAACAGGAGCAGGCAATGCCACATGCGAGTGCTGATCGGCAAGTACAATTTGCTCAGCAATTATTGCAACGATTGCAAGATGGTAGTCGATATACAGTCTTCAGTTATGCCATGATGATTGAAGATACTCCTAGTTTACCAAGCCCCCTTCTCAGCAACTTTCGTGAATATTCCAACTTACCATCAACTCAAAAAAATCTAATACAGTTAACCCATTACGAGGATATTTATCAACTGCCATTGAGCAATCGGGAAGAGCTATCAGGAGGAACGAGCTTATTAGCAAATCAAGCAAAATGTCCTTTTCGAGCTTTCGCTGCTCATCGATTACACGCAAAAGCACCTAAGCTACAACATGATGGCTTAAGTGTCAGCGAAAGAGGACAAATCATTCATCAAATCTTACACCGATTCTGGAGCAAAATTAACAGCCAGCAGCAATTATTAGCATTAAATGACAACGATCTGCTTCACTCTGTTGAACAAGCAATTCAGCAAACCCTAAATCCGCTGATTGCTCAACAACGATTATCTTTTCCACCTATTGTGCAAGAGATAGAAAGAAACCGCTTAAAACGATTAGTACTTAGTTGTTTACTATGGGAAAAACAACGTTCGCCATTCGTAGTGGCTCATTTAGAACAAGAATTTATATTAACAATAGCTGATTTGACCTTTAAAGTTAGAGTCGATCGTATCGATAGAGTCGGTGGAAGCTCATGGATTATCGATTATAAAAGTAGTCTACCAACGCCTCTACCATGGTTACAAGAACGTCCAGAAGAACCACAATTGTTGCTGTATTCTCTACTAGATGACAATATTCATGCATTAATATTTCTACAGTTAAAGAATGGACGAGTAGCCAGTAAAGGAATTAGCAAAGATAAAGAAGAACTTGAAGGAATCGCTGCATTACCATCGGAAGAAGAGTGGTCTAATCAGCAACGAACCTGGTCTTTGCAACTAGAACAACTAAGTAATGAATTAGTTCTAGGTCATTGCCCGCCTACTCCAAACCGAACGACTATCTGCCAGAAATGTGAGTTTATTCCTTTATGTAGAATTAATTTTGCCTGACAGTACTTATAAAAAAGCAAATACTATTTTTTATTATGTTTGATTATTTACAGGAGCAATGATGAATATTTTAATTGCCGGCGGAACTGGATTGATCGGCCAAGCATGCGTTCGAGCTTTAGCTGCCAATCATAAGATTACGGTCCTTGGACGTAATCATCAACGGATAGTTTCCATTTTTAAAGAATCCGTTCAAGCTGTCACGTGGTCTGAACTGTCTAAACTTAATGCTTGCCAGTATCATGTTATTATTAATTTATGTGGCCATAATATTTCATCTTCTCGATGGAATCAGAGAATCAAACAAAACATTATCACATCTAGAATAGAAACAAATCGTCAATTAATTTCATGGATTAGTACGAGTGGCAGCAAACCACACTTCTACTGTGCAAACGCCGTAGGAATTTATGGTCTACAAGCCAGTAACGATCATCGCGCATACGATGAAGATTCGGTTATTGATTATGATGCTCCTCGTGATTTCTTAAATGAAGTTGGAATTTGCTGGGAACGCTCCTTGCAACCAGGTATAGATTATGGCTTACCAATCACAACGTTACGTTTTGGTGTCGTTTTAGATACTCATGATGGCCTGTTAAAAAAATTAATTCCCAGCTATAAATTTGGTTTAGGAGCAATCATCGGTGATGGGCAACAAATCTTATCATGGATCGAAATCAATGATTTGGTCAAAGCCTTGCTATTTCTATTAGATAATCCCAAGCTGTTAGGCCCGGTTAATCTATGCTCACCCAATCCAGTTAGTCAGGCACAATTTGCAAAAGCACTTGCTCAGCGATTACATCGACCATTATTACTAAAAATACCTGCATTGATTATCAAACTTATGTTAGGAGAAATGGGTGACTTGCTGATTACTCGTGGACAACGAGTTTTGCCCAAACGGCTGCAGCAACAAGGATTTCAATTTAACTACCCAACGATCGAAGAAGCTCTTCAACATCAAGTATAACGTCTTTCATGGCTAGAAAACTTAGTTCGTTTATCAAGGATACTTATGCTCTAGAAAAATCAAAAGCAAGACAACTGGCAATCGAGGGTTGATCAAAGGCGATGGTCAGCAAACGATCGATACCTAACGCCACACCACTGCATGCAGGCAGTCCATGCTCAAGTGCTTGTAAAAAATATTCATCCACTGCGCAGGGCGGTAATCCCTGCCTCTCACGAATAGCAACGTCTTCTTCAAAACGAGCGCGTTGTACGCTAGGATCGGTTAACTCATGAAAACCATTCGCTAACTCGACCCCACGATAATACACTTCAAAACGTTCAGCTACACCATCATGAATTTGTGCTAGGGCGGCTTGCGAGCTCGGAAAATTATAAATAGCGACTGGGAATGGTAAGCTAGAGAGATAAGGCTCTACAAGATGACTCATTAACAAAAAAAGATATTGATCTCGACAAACTTCATCAGCAGGCAAGACATTATCTAAATTAAAACGTTGCAAACATTGTTTAAATTGCTCTATCGAGGCATGTAAAGGATCTATCTGACACGCATCAATAAATGCCTGTTGATAACTAATTTTCCGCATGGGCTCACAGTCTAACACCAACCTAAGTAACTCATTCACTTCATTCATTAAATCATGATGATCGATACCCAGCTGATACCACTCAAGTAACGTAAATTCAGGATTATGCCAACGCCCAAGCTCATCATCACGAAAGACCCTGGCAATTTGGAAAATCGGACCACTGCCCGCAGCAAGCAGTCGTTTCATATGATATTCTGGAGAAGTCTGTAGATGATAAGGATTCCCTCTAAAATAGGCCTTAATATTACTTAGATAAATATCAGTAATACCATATTTTGCTAATATAGGGGTCTCAACTTCCAAATAGTGACGAGTCGCAAAAAAATCACGGAGACTCGCAATAATTACCGCTCGATTACGTAAATGTTCGATAGCGGCAGATGGTTTCCAAAGATTATTGTTCATGAAAAATCATATTTTATTAAAATAAATAGAAAAAATGTGTTTAAACTAGTCAATCTCAGAATTGGTGGCGATTGTGAACTTAATAAAAAATCCCAAGCTCCAGACGAGCTACCTCGCTCATACGTTCCTGCGTCCAAGGAGGCTCCCATACTAACTCGACACTACAATCGCTAACTCCTTCAACCTGATTGACCGCCTGCTCTACTGTACTTGGAAAAGTTTGGGCAACAGGACATCCAGGAGAGGTTAATGTCATTTGAATACTGACTTGTTGCTGCTCATTAATATTCACTTCATAAATGAGACCTAGATCATAAATATTGGTAGGTATTTCTGGATCAAAAACTGTTTTCAACGCAGCAATAACTGATTCTTTTAACGCTTGGCTGTCTTGTTTTTTCTTAAAACCAAACATGGCCTCTACTCCGTAGTTACTATGGCATTTTCCTGCTTCAAAGCAGAGTCTAATGTATGCCAAGCCAAGGTTGCACATTTGACTCTTGCCGGAAAAGCTCTGACGCCAGCTAGAACGACGAGTTTATCTAAAACAACATTAGACATATCATCATCCGTAGTCGCCATGCGGTGGAACTGTATAAATAATTGGCGTGCTTCTTCTATCGATTTGCCTTGTAAAACTTCTGTCATTAACGACGCCGATGCCTGAGAAATAGCACAACCACACCCGATAAAACTAATATCAGTAATTACATTTTTATCAATAAATAAATATACGGTAACTTTATCACCACATAGCGGATTAAAACCTTGCGATTGGCAATTGGCATTGGCCATCTTACGATGATTTCGTGGATGACGATTATGATCGATAATTATCTCTTGATAAAGTTCACGTAATTCCATAGTTAAGCAAAAACCTCATGTGCTTTATATAGGGCTTCCACACAGCGATCAATATCTGCTTTATTATTATAAAATGACAATGAAATACGTGTGGTCGCAGCGACTTTGTAAAAATCCATGAGTGGCATCGCACAATGGTGGCCACTTCTAATAGCAATACCCTCGCTATCAAGAATAGTACCTATATCATGCGCATGAATTTTATTATGAACAAAGGATACAATGGGAACTTTTGGGTTGGCTGTTCCAATGAATTGAATATCCGGTATTGATGAAATAGCCTGCGTAGTATAATCAAGTAACTGACATTCATAGGCCGCAATCCCATCTATATCCAAAGTTTCTAAATACTCAATAGCAGCAGCTAAACCTATAGCCCCAGCAATATTAGGAGTCCCTGCTTCGAATTTATAAGGCAATGGAGCATAGCTTGTCTCGGCAAACGATACATAGTTAATCATCTCCCCTCCTCCCTGGTAGGGGCTCATCATTTCCAATAAATGTTCTTTACCCCATAACACTCCTATACCGGTAGGACCATACATTTTATGTCCAGAAAAAGCATAAAAATCACAATCAAGTGCTTTAACATTTATAGGTAAATGAGCCGATGACTGTGCTCCATCTATTAAAACTAATGCCCCAGAAGCATGGGCCATTTCAATCATACTATTCACAGGGTTGATTGTACCTAACGCATTTGATGCATAACTGATGGCTACAAACTTCGTCTTAGGATTTAGTAAACGCTCAAATTCATTTAACAACACTTCACCGCTTCTAGAAATTGGCGCGACTTTCAAAAGTGCTCCTGTCTGCTGACAAATAATTTGCCAAGGAACAATATTGGAATGATGTTCCATATGGGTTATTAAAATTTCATCGCCAGGAGATAAACGAGGAGCAACATAACTTTGAGCAACCAAATTTATTGCTTCAGTCGTACCGCGTACGAATATGCATTCATGCGCATGGCTAGCGCCAATAAATCGTTGTACCGTTGTTCGTGCCAGCTCAAAAGCTTGCGTGGCGCGAGCACCTAAAGAATGAACACTCCGATGAACATTCGCATTGTTACATTGATAATAATTAGCCATAGCATCGATAACAACTTGCGGTTTTTGCGTAGTTGCTGCGTTATCTAAATAAACTAAAGGATGTCCATGCATGTCTTGCTGTAATAAAGGAAAATCACAGCGTATTGCATCAAAATTTAGCGGCTTAATGAAAGTCGTTGTATGAACCATAGATGCCTCTAACTGAGCTGTTGAGTCAGTATATTACTGAGAAAAACAGACAATTCGTTGTTTGCAATAGCGCAAATATTGTCTGCGGCAAACGCTTGGACTAAAAAATTCGTTGCATGCTGACGTTCAATTCCCCGTGTGGCCAAATAAAATAATGCGTCTTCATCCAATTGACCTACCGTAGCGCCATGAGCACAACTTACATCGTCAGCAAAAATTTCCAATTGCGGTTTGGTATCAATCTCGGCATGGTTGGATAATAACAAATTTTTATTTTGTTGTTTTGCTAGCGTACGCTGCGCATTTTTAGCAACAAATACTTGACCATTGAAAACAGCACGAGAATGACCCGATAATAGCCCTTTATAATCCTGTTCACTTATACAGTCTGGTGCTTGATGCTTCACCAAAGTATGGTGATCCATATGCTGACCATCTGCTGGAGCATAAATCCCATTCAGCAGGCATCGAGCACCCTCTTCTTGCAAATCAAGCGTCAGATCACTACGTACTAATTGTCCGCCGGTGCTAAATAAATGACTATTAACCACACTTCCTCTTGATTGACGAGCTGATACATGTCCAATATGGTAAGAACATTTGCTTTCTTGTTGTAACTTAATATGCGTAATATCTGCTTGCTCAGCAGCGACAACCTCAGTCATTACATTAGTCAAATAAGTTTTCTGTTCTTCACCACGATACTCTTCTATAATCGTCATACGACTATGACTATCAGCAACAATCAAATGGCGCAGATAAACAGCTTGTTCTTCAACATCTTGCCAATGTCTGATTAACAAGGTAGGTTCGACATGAATCCCCGATGGAATATAAATGAAAACACCCTGCTGCATCAAAGCACTATTCATAGCATGAAAACCATGTTCCAATATCTGAATTTTACCTAGATAAGCTCGAACTTTATCAGAATGATCTCGCAAAGCTTGTACTAAAGGCAATACCACCACCCCTGCAGGTAATTTGGCCATCACCTCATCACAACCCAATATATTCCCATTCACAATAGAAATAGTTAAACAGTTTGATAACGGCAACGTAGCTAACGGCAAATTGGACGAAGGTAAGCCTCTACTTTTGCTAAAACGGTGCTTTAAGAAAGAATCTAGCGCAGTATATTTCCATTCCTCTTGATGACGAGCTGGGAAACCAAGCTGCATTAACTTATCAATTGCCAGCTGTTGATCCGCTGCTAACCATGGTGCAAATGGATTATCCGCAGTCACTTGTTTTTGATAGAAGGCCAGTAATTCGCTCATGCTGTTTCCATTTGTTCTAACCAACCATAACCTTTTTCTTCTAACTCAATGGCTAATGATTTATCACCAGATTTAATGATACGACCATTTGCCAATACATGAATAACATCTGGCTCAATATAATTCAAAAGGCGTTGGTAATGTGTCACTAAAATAATAGCACGGTCACCACTACGCATTGCATTGACTCCCTGTGAAACAATACGCAAGGCATCAATATCAAGACCCGAATCAGTTTCATCAAGAATAGCCAGTTTTGGTTCTAAAACAGCCATTTGGAGAATTTCGTTACGTTTTTTCTCACCACCAGAAAAACCTTCATTGATACTTCGGTAGAGAAAGCTTTCATCCATATCGACTAGCCGACATTTTTCTCGAATTAATGTCAAGAATTCAATAGCATCCAATGGAGACATACCATTCGCTTGACGTATTGCGTTCAAAGAAGCCTTGAGAAAATTGATATTCGTCACGCCAGGAATCTCTACCGGGTACTGAAACGACATAAAAATTCCAGCTTGAGCACGCGCTTCAGGCGCCAAGGGTAAGAGATCTACACCCGAATACGTGATACTACCCCCGGTTATCTCATATGCATAATGACCTGACAGTACTTTTGATAAAGTACTTTTTCCAGAACCATTAGGTCCCATAATTGCGTGCACCTCTCCAGCATTCACTTGAAGATCAATACCCTTCAATACGGGTTGTCCATTTATCGCAACATTTAGCTGATTGATTGATAACATATTAACCTACTGCCCCTTCCAGACTAATACCCAATAATTTGGTTGCTTCAACAGCAAATTCCATCGGTAACTCTTTTAAGACTTCTTTACAAAATCCATTCACAATCATTGAAACAGCATCTTCACTACCAATCCCACGTTGCTGACAGTAGAACAGCTGTTCTTCACTAATTTTTGAAGTAGTTGCCTCATGCTCAACTTGTGCGGATGGATGTTTAACCTCAATATACGGAAACGTCGATGCAGCACATTGATCACCCATAAGCAATGAATCACATTGGGTGTAATTTCGTGCATTGATGGCTGTTGGTGCAATACGCACTAAACCACGATAAGCATTGTGTGAACGACCAGCACTGATTCCCTTTGAAATGATCGTTGAGCGGGTATTTTTACCCAAATGAATCATTTTAGTACCTGTATCCGCCTGTTGAAAATTATTCGTGAGCGCAACTGAGTAAAACTCGCCAATCGATTCATCACCCTGCAAAACGACACTTGGATACTTCCAAGTAATCGCTGAACCCGTTTCTATTTGTGTCCAGGATATTTTAGAGCGTTTACCACGACAAGAACCACGCTTAGTAACAAAATTGTAAATTCCGCCTTTACCATCTTTGTCGCCAGGATACCAATTCTGCACAGTAGAATATTTAATCTGCGCACCGTCCAAAGCAATTAATTCAACGACAGCAGCATGTAACTGATTTTCATCACGCATTGGCGCGGTACAACCTTCTAAATATGAAACATAGCTTTCGCAGTCAGCGATAATCAAAGTGCGCTCAAATTGACCTGTTGATGCGGCATTAATACGAAAATACGTCGACAACTCCATCGGACAACGTACACCCTTAGGTATATAGACAAAAGAACCATCTGTGAAGACTGCTGAATTTAAGGCAGCATAAAAATTATCGCGATAAGATACGACAGTTCCTAGGTATTGGCGAACTAACTCAGGGTATTCACGCGCAGCCTCTGAAAAAGAACAAAAAATAACACCTTTTTCAGCTAGCTTAGCCTTAAAAGTTGTTGCAACAGAAACACTATCAAAGACAGCATCAACAGCAACGCCGGCTAACAACTCTTGTTCGCGTAAAGGAATACCTAACTTTTCATAAATTCTTAATAACTCAGGATCGACTTCATCAAGAGTTTTGGGTTTATCCTTGATATTTTTGGGAGCAGAATAGTAAGAGATCGCTTGATAATCTATTGGAGAATAGTTAACAGTAGACCATTTTGGTTCAACTAACGTTTGCCAGTGGTGAAAAGCGCGCAGCCGCCATTCGAGCAAAAACTCTGGTTCTTCTTTCATGGTCGATATACGACGAATAACCTCTTCATTTAGTCCAGGAGGAAAAGTATCAACAGCTATGTCGCTTACAAAACCATGTTGATATTCCCGTTCAAGTAGAGAGTTAATTTCCACATTCTCTTTAACCATGACCAACTCCAATTGCTAGTTGCTTGATTCGTTCAAGCGCCACAGGTTGTATAGTAGGCATCGCTAGTGCTTCTAAACTAACGCTATTTAAGGCAGACTCGATTGCTTGACTAATCAACTGCCAGTTACCTTTGATATGACAAACACCCTGCAAAGAACAACTATTCTGATGCAAGCTACATTCAGTTAGACCACGCGAATCTTCAATAGCATAAATAATTTCGGCAACTGATATAGCCGCTGCCGACCTTTGCAAACGATATCCTCCGGCAACCCCCCGAACAGAAGCCAACAGGCCAGCGATAGTCAAGCGTTTTAATAATTTACTAACTGTAGGCATAGCGATATGCGTATGTATAGCTATATCTCGAACATTACATAATTGCTGAGGATGTTTCGCAAGATAAACCATCACTACGGTTGCATAATCAGCTAATTTACTAACACGAAGCATATCATTCATACCTCAAACAATCTAGTACCAATTAGGTCTTGATTCTAGTTAATATAGAACTTATTTAGGTCTATTTAAAATAGGCGAACTATAATCACTTCATTGATAATAAGCAAGGGGGAAAACAACGTTTGTCAAACCAAAATTGAAATGTTCCTTTTCTATAGAATAGAGCTACGTCCTTCGTTAGTTGTTCGCAGCCCCATCGTTAGAACCCGGCGTGCCCTATTAAGGCACCGAGCTCAAGATAATACATTCACAGTTCACTTATGCTTTAGAAAAGCTCCATCGATTACCATGGATTGTGTGTAATTAAAACTAAAGATATAATTGGAGATCTTTTCTAAGTCTAATAGCGATAATTACACATGAATTTATTGAAACGCGTGCAACTAATTCTATTAAGTTTTACCGTTATTTTATTTAATTACAAAAGCTTAGCCGAACCAGCTAATCTTGGTTTAGCATTTAATCAAGTCAAACAGTACCACGACTCTGGTGAGTATTATCGTGAATTACAACAAGCTATTATGCAAGCACACAAAGACATAATTACTTTAGCAGAAGCTAATCAAAAATTAGCAAAACCGCAAAAATTAGCGTTGGTTTTAGATATTGATGAAACCAGCCTCACTAATTACCAAAAAATGATTGCCAGAAAATTCATGGGCGACCCTAAAATTTGGCATAAAGAAATAATGGCAGCAGACGCCCCTGCTATAAAACCTATGCTTGAACTTTACAATGATGCGTTGAAACATGGGATTGCGGTATTTTTCGTCACAGGTCGTAACACTACCGAACGTAAGGCAACAGAACAAAACCTTGCCCTTGCTGGCTATAAAGGCTGGTCTGATATTTATTTCCGTCCTTTAGACTATCACTATGGCTCCATAGCACAATTTAAAACACAAGCCCGGGCAAATATTAGCAAAAAAGGCTACACCATTATTGCATCAATCGGAGACCAACTCAGTGATTTAACGGGTGGTTACGCACGAAAGCTAGTTAAGTTACCAAACCCTTTTTACTACATTTCCTAAGTGACTAAATGTAATACTACACCAGCGATCAGCCTGATGTAGTGATCTATTTGACAGATTTCAAACCATTAACCTCTATGTTTTCGTGATAAACATAATGTTTAATAATTTGATTTGCTTGCTCCTGTGTCATTGGTTTGGTAATGACGCCTTCCATAAAATAATCATTGCAATCATACATAACAACTTCAGCTTGATATGAGGTCAATGCAATAATGGGGACATGATGATTCGTATTTTTTTCCAGCTCGCGTAACTGCTTAGCAACCATATAACCAGAGGTATCAGCAAGACTGATATCCATAAATACAATGTCATATTTTCCTGGATTAAATAATGAAATCGCTTTATCACCAGAATCGGCAATATCTACATGACAATTTAAAGAAGTAAGCAAAGCTTCTTCCACTTTTTGTGCAATAAAATTATCTTCAACCATAAGCACATTTAATGGATGGCTATTGCAATTAGCAGCATCAGTACCAGGAATAAGGACTGGTTTTATTTCAGCTGATTTAGTCTGGTTATTATTTTCGCTAAGAATAACAACTAAACCAATTAAATGCTTTAGAGAATCATAAAGCGGCACTCGGGTTGCTAAGTAATGGATAACATCACCCTGATTATTATAAACAGGAGGTTCTGTGATATTGTATTCGGCCCGTCCTGAAAACAAGACTTTCATATCATCAAGCTTCAATGCAGTAGCCCGCTCTTCTGACCAATGAGCAAATTTAGTCATTTGCTCATAAGGCGTACCAACAAAATCCTTGGTTTGTTTTAGACCAACTAATTTTACAAAATTATTATTACATCCTTTCAAATTACATTGATTATCAACCCAATAAACAATATTCGGCATACAATTCAGAATATCCATATAAAACTGATGGGTAGCAAAGGCATCTTCATGATTTCCTTGGCTAAGTGGTTGCGCCATGTCATCCCTCCACTGGCTAATTAACTTAAAGTATAGTAGATAATCTCCAGATTATCGTAAATTCTAAGAACACCTATTGAGGCTTCTGTTTTCTAAAACCCTTACTTTCAACCTTCCATGCTACTAAACTTAATCACATCAAAAAATAATGTTCAATTCTTACAACATAATGAAGACTAAGGCAATTAAAAATTTGTAAATATTTCCACTGATCTTAAAAAATAAAACAAATAGTCTATATTATGTTAAAAATTTATGGATACTCATAGTATCATTTAGACACCCTCTCAATATAAGCCGAATAATCGTTTTAGATTTTTTACCGATACGTCTGCGCTATCCTAAGTCAGATCTGAAAACTGGAACTCGATTGACTAGCACACACCACTGGTTTTTCAAACTCTATTCGTATAGCTGTTAAGCCTTGTTCAATAGCCTGGTATAAAGTATTCGCCTGCTCTAAATTATCTGGCGCAGTCATTTCCATGATTTCTTTTTTACTTTCAGCCCATGAACCTGTTTTTTTGATAGAACTATCATTTTTCTGCGCTGCTGAACTGCCCATTAGTGAGTCCAACTGGTTGATAATTCGCTCTAAAGACACATTGGTGATAATTGAGTACTGTAAGGAAATAATTTGCGAGACGACCCGGTTATAACTAGTAAATTTTTCAGTGCTACCCAAATCTTTTTTTTGTAACTTGGCTAACTTTAATAAATTATTATAAACATCATCAGCTAACTCTATTTTAAGTGGCTTCATTTTATCCTCCCAATTGTGGACCCTCATTGCCAGTCGTTGCATCATCATCTGCATTTATTACATTTTCTTGTTTTAATCGTGCACTTTTAAAATCAGTGAGTTGTTGCTTCATTGAAGTAAATTTTGAACCTATATTGTGTACCGCATGATCCATTGGTTTGATCTCGATTGGTTCTGGCCCTACTTGCTGCTCTGCTTTAAATGCTCGATATTTATCCATCGTCTTTTCTGGTATTAATTGCTTTAGCTCTATTTGACGTTCAATGACTCTACTCCACCCAGAAGCCATATCTGCACCATGGCTTATATCTATGTGGTTATTAACTAAAAAATCTCCGGTTAACAATACTTCAATTAATTGCTCTTGGCTATAGCCATAGATTGTTGTGCCATCGGCGGTTATCAAAAACCATGCACCTTCTAAATTTGAACCATAAGGATTTCTCATATCGAAACCATGCTGATATAAATCATGTACATTCATATCATATTGAATATGAGGCAAAACATAGGCTTCTTGCGGGCTAGTAACTGCTAACTGATAGTGGTTAACCATATGTGTTACAAGCTTATCAAACATACTCGTTGGCAGTATGCTATCAGAAATAGCCAATTCTGCTCGTAATAAATTCTTTGCTGCTTGGGTCATCGTATCAGGTGTTAAGTAATCTTTCATTGAAACTAACTTATCCATAGCAGCCTGCACTGCAACCATATTATATCGTTCACCATAATGTTGGTTAAGCTTATCTCGGTAACTATCATTAAGAACTTGTTGATAAACAAACTCATGAACAGTCACACATCCAGCTCGTTCAAGGGCAAACTGACTAACAATACTACTTAAACTAGAAACAGATAATAGTTTTTCCTCAAAAGCATTGATTGGCTGATGATTGCTTAGTTTCTCATGTGCTTTAGCTTTGCACTCAGTTAAATACTGCTCAGAAAGCTGCATTAATAACTGTCTATTCTTAATTCCTTCCTCTTGCGGAGCAAATCCATCGATGACGTCTGTATATTTGAGATCTAAGGCAGGAGGGTGACCCAATGCTAAGCCATCCCAATCGCCAGCAATGATACTACCACTTTTGTTATAGATGTCTAATATCACTCGATTAGCTTGCTCTGGCACCTGTTGTTTTAATGTTAGCAAGATTTCACCGATGTCTTTGCAGGATTCAACCAAATCATATTGTGGATGTTGTTTGCCCATGGCTATTCTAAATTCATCAGCACTTCGTGGTCTATTGGCAAAAACGTTAGCTGCTTTGAGCTCTGATGGCCGAATATTTGAATGTTTCGATTCCGTATAATGGAGAAAAAATTTATGATTAAATACTTTTTTATACACTTCATCAGGAATAGAGGCAAGCTCAGGTGGTTTTTTTATGATCGATTGGCTTACATCCCAATTAGGATCATGCCAAGCACTATCCCACTCTCGAGAATAAAATATGGGTTTTTCTTCTCCAGCTAAGATGTTAATCACAAATTGTCCGTTAAAATCGGCATTCTTTGTATGAGGACCACAACCTTCTTTATATTCTAAGCGTAAATACCCTGTCTGATGGTCATACCCTAAAACCTGCAAATCGCCGTTTGGACCAACTTCTCGTAAAATATCATGCATATTGAGATCCAATTGCATAGTATGCTGATAATCCGGATCAATCGGGGATAGTAACAGATGAGCAGCGTCTTTTGCATGGTGAGGCAAAGGCTCTCCATTATCCATCAAGCGCGCAAATCTTAGCTCTTCAGCAATCGCTCCTTTAAAAAAACCTTGCTTGCTTGTTTTACTTAAATTTATCCCACTTTTTGGACTTCTTTCTTTATTATATTGCGGAGGTTCACCTGCACGTAATATTACACAACAGCCGAGTGCTTTAGCTTGAATCATATTTGCTGCAACAAACTCAGATTGAGCGCCAGCTGCTACTATCGCTTGTTGTCCAATCAAGATGCCAGGATCACCCGTTCTCTGAGCAACAGCAACCCTCGGATTATCTAAAACTTGAACAGCAAAAGGAAGCGGCAAAACAGAATTATAAGCCATTAAAATGTTCACAAAACAAACATATATATTATAAAAATAGCATATGAACAAAATAATATCAATTAGGGTTACTGATTGGCTTTTATGGTATGTCATACCCGTTGTTCAACAAGACTGTAAAACTTAAATGGGGGGAACAACTGATTTATTTGTATCCGTTCGGGGAAATGCACCTAGCGTCGAAATAAAAACCGCATAAACTG
>JBMLTO010000075.1:0-2716 GCA_049239925.1 Legionella sp.
GGCTCTATTGCCGTTTAACCTAAATGCAAACCGTATTTAGCCGAACGCATACATTGCAAGTCATGATCAAGAAGCAATGCTTCAGACTTTAAAGTATTCTGTTGAAACACCAGAAGGTCGAAAGGAGGCAAGAGAGCGTGTTAAAGTTGAACATGCCCTTGCATCTATCATTCCTGGAAGTATAACGGTTAAATATTACATGAATGAACAGATGAATAACAATTTTTTTTCTCCGCTGAGCAGGTCATCATCCATCGACGTAAAAGTAACAGTAGCGCGGGTAAAACCATTAGAACAATACCGCAGGTAAAAATTAATCTAAACCGTGCAGGGTTTCCTATCTCCATTGTATTTTCCGGCGGAAAGAAACCTACAAATAATGTAATAGCACAGCCAATAATCCCTAATACACAGGCGAAGTAGTAGCCAATTTTTCCTCCTGGAATAGCAAAAGGGCGAGGCAGGTCTTTGAATTTAGTTTTCAGTTTGATTGCTGCAAAAAACATCAATACATACATTGTCATGTAAAGCTCAGTGCTTAATGCTGTAAACAACCAATAGATGGCATTCACAGATGGAAATAATAAAAAGCCACTACACAAGATAGTGACTAATAGCGCTTGTAATAGCAAAATCCTTGATGCGACACCATGTTGATTTAAACGATAAAGCCATTGTGGTAAGAAGCCATTATCTGCGGCTAAAAGAAGACCTTTCGCGGGAGAAATAATCCAGTTGATCATTCCACCAAGACTCCCTAGTAGTAACAAAATCACCATAATAGGCATGAGTGCGCTCAGATGATAGGCAGCAAAAAAGTTATCAAAGGCTTGCATGACGCCATTGACCAAGCTTATTTGTTCTTGAGGTAAGACAAATGCAATAGCTAATGAACCTAGGATCATGGTGCTTAAAATAAGAATTACAGATAGATACATGGCCTTGGGAAAGTTACGCTGTGGATTATTTACATTACGCACATGCACTGCGGCAAGCTCCATTCCCAGAAAAGAAGTCATAATCGCCGTCAAAGAGACCCATGAGTGGGTATCGCTCCAATGAGGGATTAAATGTTCTATCTCAAGACTAATTGCTAAAGGTTTCCCTTGGCAAAGCCAAACAATCGCAGACAGAATGATGAAGGCCATGGGGATTATCATGCCAATCATTGCACAAAAGCTAGCAAAGGCAGCTGACGCACGTAAACCCGAGAGGCCAACGAGAGTAAGAGCCCAAAATATGATTAATATCACGCCGATTAGATAGTATTTATTTTGAGCAAGATCAGGGTTAATCAGATAAGCTATCGTCCCTGCAATAAATGACAAAATAGTCGGGTACCAAACCATCGTATTAATCCATTGTAACCAAATGGTAAAAAAAGCCCAATTATCGCCAAAGGCATGGCGCACCCAGCTATAAACACCACCTTCTTCATCAGCCCAGGTTGATGAGAGTTCTGCGGCGACTAATGCAACAGGTACTAAAAAAACAATTGCAGAAAAAATAAAGAAAAATATTAGTGTAGAACCAAACAATGCGGTTGCAGGGAGGTTTCGAATACTATCAATGGCACCTGAAATTAATAGAACGAGCGCAAGCACTGAAATTTTTTCAGAGGACCATTTTTTCATAGGTAGTGAATCTCAATGACAAAAAAAACGAAATTATAAAGTAACATCTCGTTGCATGGAATGAGTTTTCTTAATTAAGATCAGATTCAGGATAAAAATTTTTGTTATTTGATATCTATAATAACAAGGTGTTTGTAATGTAGATTAGTAATCTTCGATCTGCATAGAGGTTTAATCTCATGCTCAAGAGTTATTTGACAAGCGATATTTATGTGTCGATTTTGCTTTGTTGGCAAGGAGGTGACGCAGGGGGTTGTTGTCCGCGGGTAAACCATTCTTGTGGTGAGTAAAGGTGCAAGCTAAGAGCATGTAGTCCTTGATTAAATTCATCAGCTAACAGAGTGTTGATTAAGCGATGACGTTCGATACGATTTATACCACTAAAAGCGTCCGTGACTATGATGATCTTGAAATGTGATTCAGCATTCTCTGGAACATGATGGTTATGTGACTCATCCTCAATTATCAGTCGTTGAGGAGATAAATTTGAATACAATGCTTCATTTATACGTTTTTTTCTTGACATACGTAAAGTTCAACCTAAACAGTAATAAATTTAAACACAGATCATGATACGCATTAATTCACTACCCTAATTTATCACCGCAATTATTGAGTAGGTTTTTGTATGTTAACGTGGATATAGGCCGTGTAGGGATCGAACCTACGACCAAGAGATTAAGAGTCTCCTGCTCTACCAGCTGAGCTAACGACCCACAACGAAACTGATTATAACCTGGTTTTATCAATTGGCAAACATTAAAAATCATTTGATAATTTTTGTTATGATTTACTTTGTTCGTCGCTATAATTATTAACACAAGAGATGATGGTAATTGAAGCGATTGTTTGGATTGAAGACCTAATTTACCATCTATGGCCTCGACAACCATTTTTCCCAGGTCCGTTCGCCCTGAGGCGCGTGCTACGCACGCGTCTCGAAGGGCTTTCTAGGCAGCTAAAGTGAGCAGATAGATCAAAGAATGGATGCTTTCTTTTGAGCATTTGTGTCAATCAAGCTGATTTTCAGACGTTGAAAAATACATATTTGACCCACATGACATCAGAGAAAGTCAGCTCAC
>JBMLTO010000076.1:0-20789 GCA_049239925.1 Legionella sp.
CGAAAGAAAAAATAGTCTTGATGTTTTTTATTTAGGATCTAGCCCTTCGAGACGCCTGCGTAGCACGCGCCTTGGGGCGAACGGTCCTGGGAAAAATGGCTAAAGTCGAACTTTTGTATGCATCTAAAATTTTGATGTTGAAATACAACAGATAAACTGGCAAAGTAAGGAATCATTACTCAGAACTTATGCAAAACTCAATTAATTTGTTTAATAGTATTTTTTGCCCTGGCGTTTTTGTTATAACTGCTATTGATGTTCAAAGCTAGTCGTAAATTACGCCCTAAATTAACTTCTCCAATATTGATAGATAATTTTGACGAAAGATAACCAACACCAAAGAGCTCTAACCAAGGAATCTCCGATGAAAAAGACTATTTTATATTCAGCATTATTCAGCATCGTTTCATCAACTAGCTTTGCGGAAAATCATGCTATCCCCGTTCCCCAGCCAATTAAAGCTGCAACCACATCAACAGCCACGACACCACAGCCATTAACTCATCTCAATCAACAACCGGCGATACAACCCAGTCCTACTATTAATTGCGAATATCATCTTGCTCAAAATACAACGACCATTGACCAATCGTTAATAGCTACCTGGAGCGAACAAGCAGCCATTCAATCCTTTGATTTCAATGCAGCAAAGTTGGATGCGCAACTCAAAGCATTACAGCCTTGTTTCACAGATCAAGGTTGGCAAAGCTTCAATGAAGCTTTAGAAAAATCAGGGAATATTGATGCGATACGCTCCCAACAACTCAGTGTCAGCAGCAAACGGGATGGCGAGCTAAAGGTGACGACTAGTAAAGACAATGAATGGAACGTATCTATTCCATTACAAGTTATTTATCAAAATGAAAAAGAAAAAGTTACTCAATCACTTCGCGTAGACTTACTAATAGGACGCCAAACATCTGGCGACTTGGGTATTATGCAAATAATTGCTACTCCTCGAAATAAGCAAGAACCATCAGTCTCTTTCAATAATGCTGATGCACCTAAGCAAGGAACAGCACAACAACAAGAACAAATCCAAACCAACAACAGTCTGTCAACAACTCAACAGAAATGATGCTGCGGTTAAGAAGTAGTCATTGATTACTTCTTAACCAGAACTATTCGCTCTTAATCAGCAGCAAATATCTTCATACCGATCACGCCATTCTGGATTTAGATTCTCAATCAAATTTAACGTCCACAGCCTGGACCAGTTTTTGAATCGTTTTTCATGTCGAGTAGCCTCTACATCAGTTTCATGAACCTCATCATCAACTAACATTTGCACATTGTACTTAGCTGTAAATGCCGGAATCAGCCTATTTTTATCCTCCCAGACTCGTTTAATTAAATCGGATGTTGACCCCGTATATCGTCTGCCATTTCGCTTGTCTGCCATCAAATAGACATAAAATGACTACATTTTGCTTCCTTTCAACTAGCAGGATCTTTATCGCCATCTTCATCAGCATATGACAACACAATTACTTTCGTGCCAATAGTAATAAATTCTTCATTCAACCATTTAGCTGCACTCGGTAAGACACGAATACATCCATGACTAGAATTTGCAGGAGGCACCTCGTAAGCCGCATGAATGGTAAAACCACGATAAAAATACATGCAATAAGGCATTTTAGCTCCACCTGTCGTTTCGACTGGGTACTCACCGGAGACACAGTTCATGCCGCGCTTATTATATACTTTAAATGTTCCAGTGACTGTTCTACACGGTTTACCTACATCTTCACATAAGTCTTTGCCGCCCGAAGCACTACCAGTCAGTACGCGATGCCCTTGTTGATCATAAGCAGCCCATGCATACACTTTAGGGTCAAAAATAAACTGTTTATTACCTGTAGCTGCTATCTGTTCAGGAAAATAATTTCTGCCACGAGTGTCATTCAGGTAGTGTTTGGTATGATGAACAACGCCATAATCATCGGTAATGTAAGTTGATTCATCATACTCGATACACCCGGTTAACATCGTAGAGAACACTAATCCTAACCATAACGCTTTTTTCATGAAAAAAATCCTCTAAAATAACTTGTTTTTTTTGAATATGCTCCACATACCCTTGGATGAATCAGCCTGATTTTGCAAAACGCCGAGTCATGTGGATAATATTAATCTTGTAATTTACGATATTTAATACGCGATGGATTGTCTGCTTTATCCCCCAAACGGCGTTTACGATCGTCTTCATAATCACTATAATTTCCTTCGATAAAGGTGACTTGTGAATTGCCTTCAAATGCCAACAAATGAGTACAAATTCGATCGAGAAACCAACGGTCATGTGACACCACAATCACGCAACCAGGGAAATTTAATATCGCATCTTCCAACGCTCTTAAGGTTTCGACATCTAAATCATTACTAGGCTCGTCAAGTAAGAGAACATTCGCACCGCGTTTTAATAATTTTGCGAGATGTACGCGGTTACGTTCGCCCCCAGATAATTGTGACATCTTTTTTTGTTGGTCTGCGCCTTTAAAATTAAACCGTCCAACGTAAGCACGAGAAGGCATCTGAAATGACCCAACTTGCATGATATCATTACCATCTGTTATTTCTTGCCAAACTGTTTTATTATCATCCAACTGATCTCGCATCTGATCAACGTAAGCAAGATTGACTGTATCGCCAATTCGTATTTCTCCTGAATCGACGGATTCTTGTTGAGTAATCATTTTTAAAAATGTTGATTTACCGGCACCATTAGGACCAATAATGCCAAGCACCCCACCTTTTGGTAAATTAAAATTCAAATTTTCAAACAATAAACGATCGCCATAACTCTTAGAAATATTGGTACCTTCTAATACTAAATCTCCTAAGCGTTCCCCAGGCGGAATATACAACTCGTTCGTTTCATTTCGTTTTTGGAATTCTTTCGAATTCATTTCTTCAAAACGGGCTAAACGAGCTTTATTTTTTGCATGACGACCCTTTGGCGAGGTGCGCACCCACTCTAATTCAGCCTTTATAGAACGCTCATGAGACGCCTGCTGTTTTTGTTCGCGTGCCAAACGTTCATTTTTTTGTTCTAGCCACGCAGTATAATTGCCTTTATAAGGGATACCTTCGCCTCTATCAAGCTCTAATATCCACTCGGCAGCATTATCTAAAAAGTAACGGTCATGGGTGATTGCAACGACAGTTCCTGGAAACTTTTCCAAATAGTGTTCGAGCCAAGCTACACTTTCAGCATCTAAATGGTTTGTTGGCTCATCTAGTAAGAGCATATCAGGATTAGACAATAGCAACCGACAAAGAGCAACACGTCGGCGCTCGCCACCAGATAGTACATGTATCCTCTTATCCCAATCAGGTAAACGCAGTGCATCAGCAGCAATATCAAGACGCCGATCTAAATCCCATCCACCACCAGCTTCTATTTTCTGCTGTAATTCACCTTGTTCAACTAGCAAAGCATTCATTGCGTCGCCATCAAGATTTTCATCGCAAAACCGTAAGCTAATTTCATCGAATTCAGCCAGTAATTGCTTCATCTCAATCACCGCTTCTTCGACTACTTCGCGAACAGTTTTATTCATATCAACTTCAGGTTCTTGCGCAAGATAACCTATTTTTATACCTGGTTGTGCACGTGCTTCGCCTTCATATTGCTTATCAACACCTGCCATGATTTTTAATAAGGTTGATTTTCCAGAACCATTCAAACCCAGTACACCAATTTTAGCCCCAGGTAAAAAACTTAATGAAATGTCTTTAAAAATGTAACGTTGATTTTCAACAATCTTACTAACGCGATTCATTGTATATATATATTGAGCCATTCTTTACTCCGTATGCCGTATTGCTACCTATAAAACTGACGATTAGTCGATGATCAAGACCAATCTAAAATAACCTTACCCGATTGCCCTGATGCCATTATTTGAAAGGCCTGTTGGTAATCAACCACCGGAAATTGGTGCGTAATAACTGGCGATACATCCAAGCCACTTTGCAACATGGCAATCATCTTATACCAAGTCTCAAACATTTCACGACCATAAATACCCTTAATCACTAATCCTTTGAAAATGACTTTATTCCAATCAATCGCCGTTTGCTGTGGAGGGATACCTAAGAGAGCAATATGTCCACCATGATTCATCATATGGACCATATCATTTAGCGCGCTAGGACTCCCTGACATCTCTAAACCAACATCAAAACCCTCCGTCATATGCAGTTCGCTCATAACTTCATGGATTGATTGATGTTTGACGTTAACCGCTCTAGTTGCTCCCATCTTACGAGCTAACTCCAAGCGATAATCATTTACATCCGTAATAACGACATGGCGTGCACCAATATGCCGGGCAATAGCTACAGCCATGATCCCAATCGGTCCTGCACCAGTAATTAACACGTCTTCGCCAACTAGATTAAATGCCAGTGCACAATGTGTTGCATTACCTAATGGATCAAGAATAGCTGCTTGTTCAGTAGTAATACTGGCAGGTAAGGTTAAAACATTGCTGGCAGGAATCGCCATATATTCGGCAAAACAACCTGGACGATTAACACCAACACCGATGGTATTACGACATAAATGACGTCTACCAGCACGGCAATTACGACACAGCCCACAAGTAATATGACCTTCACCAGATACATGCTGACCTACTTCAAATCCTTTAACTTCACGCCCAATTTCAACAATTTCACCAGAAAACTCATGCCCTACTGTCATAGGAACTGGAATAGTCGCTTGCGCCCAATCATCCCAATGATAGATGTGAATATCCGTTCCACAAATGGCTGTTTGCCTAACCTTAATCAAAATATCATTCACGCCGTAATCAGGTATGGCTATATCATCCATCCAAATACCCGGCTCAGATTTCGCTTTTACTAAAGCTTTCATGTCATTCTCCAAATGGCTATCTCTTAATCATGCTGATCACGTAAAGATTGATCAGCAGGCTATGCGCTAATCAATCAAGGTTAGTTGGCGACCAACCTTTGCAAATGCTGCCAATGCTCGGTCTAAATGATGTCGTTCATGTGCTGCTGACATTTGAGTACGAATACGAGCCAGCCCCTTAGGCACAACAGGAAATGAGAAACCAACAGCATAAATTCCTTCTTGTAAAAGCAATTCCGACATTTTTCCAGCAAGTGCAGCATCACCAATCATTACAGGAATAATCGCATGTTCACCGGGAATTAAATCAAAGCCTAGTTGACTCAAACCAGCGCGAAAATACTGACTATTTTCCTTAACTTTCTTGCTTAATTCATTATTTAGCGACAGTCGTTCTAAAACAGCAATCGACGTCTGTGCTATCACAGGCGCTAAAGTATTCGAAAACAAATAGGGTCTTGAGCGCTGTCTGAGTATCGCGATAATAGCTGCATTAGCCGCTATATATCCACCCGACGCACCACCTAACGCTTTTCCTAAAGTGCCTGTGAGAATATCTATCCGCTCACTAACGCCAAAATGTTCAGGAGTTCCGCGCCCAGTTTCGCCGATAAAACCAACAGCATGAGAATCATCAACCATTACAATAGCATTATATTTTTCTGCCAAATCACAAATGGCAGGTAAATTGGCAAGAATACCATCCATTGAAAATACACCATCCGTTGCAATCAGACGAAACCGTGCATCTTTGGCAGCGATTAATTGTGCCTCAAGGTCGTTCATATCATTGTTAGCATAACGATAACGTTTTGCCTTTGATAAACGAATACCATCGATAATGCTCGCATGATTCAAAGCATCGCTAATAATTGCATCTTCTGGTCCTAATAATGTTTCAAATAACCCGGTATTAGCATCAAAACAAGACGAGTATAAGATGGCATCTTCTTTGCTCAAAAAATGACTTATTTTATTTTCTAAAACTTTATGCGGTGTTTGTGTTCCACAAATAAAACGTACTGAAGCCATGCCATAGCCGTAGGTCTCAAGAGCACGCTGGCCTTCAATAATTAATTGATCATCATTAGCAAGACCCAAATAGTTATTAGCACATAAATTAATGACACCTTGCTGATTAACCACCACTTCAGCTTGTTGGTGGCTGGTAATCACTCGTTCAGACTTGTATAACCCTTCGCTTTTAATATGGTCTAGTTCTGTTTGTAAAAATTCAATGAAATACTTATCCATAAGGGCCCCTTGCATCATCATAAAATTTTTCGATGATAACAAATATTACCCAGGCTAACTACTTTCGTGACGTAATTGTTCGACGAGTTATAAAAAACTCACCCGATATTGCAATCTACAATGGCTAAAGTCGAGAATGACTCGTTCATTGAAAATTGAATAGTTTGTCTCGATACACGCGTGGGAGGAAGAAAAACAACTGTCGATCGCTCAAAATAAGACCTATCAGCCTTGTTAGTTTAGATAATTTATAAGCTAGTGTATCAATATTTTTTGAATTCTTGCTAAAATAACTGCAACATTCTACCCTATGTGGTTACAATTAATTGGTGATAAGTCATGAGTAGTCAAGCTGCACAAACAAATATGATCAAACAACAACTTCGTACTGGTAATATTGTTGATCAATCTATTTTAGATTTATTCGACAATATCCCACGCGGTGACTTTGTTCCACCGCACTATAAAAATTTTGCTAATTCTGATCTGCAAATACCTTTGCTTCATGAACAACGCATGATGACACCGCTCGAAGAAGCAACCGTATTACAAGCATTACAGCTAAATGGTCATGAATGTGTACTGGAAATAGGTACAGGAACTGGCTTTCTAACAGCTATGCTAAGTCAGCTCTGCCAAAAAGTCATTAGTATTGATTACTATGAGGACTTTACCACTGCAGCTAAATTATCACTACACGCCCATCATTGCAATAACGTGGAATTATACACTGGAGACGCTTCCGGTGGATGGTTAGAACAAGCCCCCTATGACGTCATAATATTTACTGGAGGCATCGATGAACTCACAGAAAGTCATCGCTTACAACTCATACCTGGAGGCAAACTAGTTGCTATCATTGGCAAAGAATCAGCGATGCAAGCACAATTGCATACAGTCGATCACCACAACAATTGGCAAGTTAAGGTATTGTTTGAAACTAATCTTCCTCAGCTGATCAATAAATCAAAACCTAAACATTTTGTCTTCTAGGAATCGTTCATGAACCATAAATTAGTACCTTCCTTATTGCTGATGGTGCTTCCCTGCCTATCACAAGCAACAGATTTGCTTGATGTTTATAAACAAGCGCTCGAAAGCGATCCTATTTTTAGAAAAGCTGCCAATAAATTCCATGCAAGTGCCGAATCGATTAGACAAGCTCAAGCAGCACTTCGGCCTCAAATCACAGCAAATACGCAAGTTAGCCGTAATCGGTTGCAAGTGCATACTTCTACCGCGAGTGGAGAACAATTGTATAATAGTAATCAATGGCAATTGACTGCATCGCAAACAATTTTTAACTATCAAGCCTGGAGAAAAGTACAACAAGCTAATGCTGGGGTCAAAGCAGCTCATGCAACCTTTAACGACGCAGCTCAAGATCTGATTATACGGACAGCGAACGCTTATTTTGACGTTTTACTGGCTAAAGATAACTTCGAGTTTGCTCAAGCAAAACTAGATGCCAATACGAGACAGCTCGCACAAGCACAAGAACGGTTTAAAGTTGGTATTGATACCATTACCTCCGTCTATGAAGCCAAAGCAGCCCATGATCAGTCTGTGGCAGAAATTATTTCTGCCCAAAATAATCAAATCAATCAATACGAAAATTTACGCAAATTAACTAATCAGCACTATCAACATCTCGCTACATTGCGAGAAAATGCTATACCTCTAAGCCAACCTATACCTAACAATGCGAATGCTTGGGCGGCAACAAGTCTCAAACAAAATTATAAATTGTTTTCAGCAAAATATAATTTGGAAGCTGCTCGTGAGCAAATTAAAGCGACTGCGGCCAGTGGTTGGCCTACACTGATGGTAACCGGTAGCAGTGGCCAAATTCACAATAGTGGTGCAACTAGCAGCGTATTTGCGCCCGCATTTCAAGGTTCATCGAATATTGCGTTAGCTGTTAATTTTCCCGTTTATACAGGCGGTTTGGTTGAATCCAAAACACGTCAAGCGAAGTATGACTTCCAAACAACCAGTGCAGAACTTGAAGAAATCTATCGTAATATAGATGTCAGTAGCCACATTGCATTTAATACCATCGTTGATGGCATCAGCAAAGTGAAAGCGGATAAACAAAGTGTCCGTTCACAAAAAAAATCCCTAGCGAGCACCGAAGCACAATTCCAAGTAGGCACTCGAACAATGGTTGATGTCGTGACCGCACAACAGCACTTGTATGAAGCCCAAAAACAGTTAGCGTCTGACCAATATACTTTAATTAACTCTATGCTAAGGCTCAAATACTTAGCGGGATCTTTAAGTGTAGCTGACCTTCAAAAAATAAATTCATGGCTTGCAACAACTAAATCGTCACAAGCAAGCCGACATAAGCAACCAATTGCTTTGAAATAATACCCATTAACTGCTTTTCATTTGCATGCAAATGAAAGCCCTAAAAACGCATAAATATCTTGTAAAGGCTACAAACATGACATCTTTTTCGATGATTGAAAAAAAACTTTTGCATTATACCGGCAAAGCTATCGCTGATTTTAATATGATTCAACGTGGTGACCGCGTGATGGTTTGCTTATCAGGCGGAAAAGACTCCTTCACCCTCCTAACGATATTAAATTTGTTACGCCGCCGATCAAATAATAAATTTGAGATCTTCGCCTTCACCTTAGATCAAGCGCAACCAGGTTGGAATGATAGCCAACTGCATAGCTGGCTCAATGAACGCTCAATTCCATACGAAATACTCACGCGAGATACTTATAGTATCGTCAAAGAGAAAATTCCTGAAGGCCAAACTTATTGCTCGTTGTGCTCACGACTACGGCGCGGAATTATCTACCGCTATGCAGAAGAACATGGTTTCAACAAAATTGCATTGGGACATCACCGTGATGATTTGATCATCACCTTGCTGATGTCGATACTGTACAACGGTGATATCCGCTCAATGCCCCCTAAGCTACTGAGTGATAATAAAAAACATATCGTCATTCGCCCCATGTGTTACGTCCAAGAACGAGACATTATCAACTACGCTCAACACGTTAATTTTCCCATAATTCCTTGTAGCTTGTGCGGCTCACAGGAAAATCTTGCTCGTAAACGTGTCGGACGGTTGATTCATGACCTTAGTCAAGAAAATCCTAAAATACCAAGTAATATCTTACATGCGCTACAAAGCATTAAACCAAGCCAGCTGATGGATCAAGATTTTTGGCCATTTAAACAGTTAGAACAGCAGCTGATTCATGCAACAGCAATCGAAGGGGATCCTATTATCAAACAGGATGATTTATTATCAGATATATTATCTGAATCGTAAAGATAGCATACAAATTTGTAAAGATAGTATATTATGTTCGCGATTCTAAACTTGTTGAGCGTACAGATATGACAGAATTTATCATCGATAATGTTAGAAAACTGCGTGTATACCAAAAACGCAATCTTAAATTTGACTTTATTGCTGCAATAGTTGTTTTTTTGGTAGCAATACCATTATGCCTAGGTATTGCTCTGGCATCTGGGGCACCATTATTATCTGGAATTATTAGTGGAGTTATTGGTGGTATTGTCGTTGGTAGTTTAAGCGGCTCCCAAGTGAGCATCAGCGGTCCTGCAGCTGGAATGGCAGCTGTGGTCCTAACCGCAATCACCCATTTAGGCGATTTCAACACCTTTTTACTAGCACTAGTCTTATCTGGAGTCATACAAGTCATTCTCGGCAAGCTAAAAGCTGGTTTTATCGCTGATTATGTTCCGTCTAATGTTATCCAGGGTCTCCTTTGTGCTATCGGGATTTTATTAATCATTAAACAGTTGCCTTTTGCATTCACTCTCTCATCAAGTCTAGCTGAGCTGAAAATGAATTTGTTAGACACCACGGAAGTATTTAGCCTAGAACCAATAGAAGCGTTATCGTTTCATATCAACAGTGGTGCAATTATTATTACCACTACATCGATCGCAACGCTTATTTATTTTTCTAAAACTAATCATGCATGGTTGAAAGTCATACCAGGTCCAATTGTGGTTGTACTTCTAGGCATCGTATTAAACGAGTTATTTGAGTTAGCCGATTCATACCTAGTACAACATGGACCGCAGCTAGTCAAAATTCCTGAGCATCGAAGCATTCATGATTTTATTCAACAAGTCCAATCACCAACATGGTCTGCATGGATTAATCCGCAAGTTTATTTATATGCTTTAGTGCTTGCAATTGTTGCCTCACTAGAAACGTTGCTCAATATAAATGCGGGCGAAAAGCTTGATCAAACAAGACGCCATTGTTCAAAAGACAAAGAATTAATGGCTCAAGGAATTGGCAATATAGTTGTCGGATTAATCGGTGGTATACCTATTACATCTGTCGTGGTACGCACTTCAGTAAATATACAAGCCGGAGCTAAGACAAAAGTATCAACAATTTTACATGGATTATTTATATTATTAGCAGTTGTGTTCATTCCACAAACATTAAATAAAATTCCATTGTGCTCATTAGCAGCAATTTTAATCTACACAGGCTATAAACTAACGAAGCCTTCGATTTATTTATCTATTTTTAGTCAAGGATGGGATCGATTCATCCCGTTTGTTGCAACATTGGTTAGTATCGTCAGCTTTAATCTACTAACCGGGATTCTGATCGGTTTATTAACTAGCTTGTTTTTTATTTTAAAATCTAATAGCCAAGTCCGATTGGATATTATAAAAGAGATCTATCCGAATGGCGTTACCCATCGTTTAGTACTGCCACAACAAACCACGTTTTTAAATAAAGCATCGCTTGTTGCTGAGCTTGATTCGATAGAGCCCGACTCACAATTGATCATCGATGCTCGTTATTCTGACTACATAGACAAAGAAATTGTAGAACTCATCAATGAGTTCAAAGAGGAACAAGCTCCGCATAAACAAATTTCATTAAATCTAATCGGCTTTAAAGATCACTATAATATCCATGATTTTATAGATTTTATTAACGTCACCACCTATGATGTGCAATCAACCCTTGCTCCAAGACAAATATTAGCTATTTTGAAGGAAGGAAATCAGCGTTTCTTGCATGATACACAGATCCATCGTAGCTTAAAAAGCGACATCAAACATACCGCGTCAACGCAACATCCCATGGCCGTTGTGCTCGGCTGTATTGATTCGCGCGTTCCAGTTGAAACTATTTTTGATATGAGCTTTGGTGATTTATTTTGTATACGAATAGCAGGTAATGTCGTTAATAATGATGTTTTAGCGAGTATTGAATATGCTTGCCATGTCGTTGGTGCTAAATTAGTAGTCGTTTTAGGCCATACCCTTTGTGGTGCCATCCAAGCTGCCTGTGATGGCGTTGAACAAGGTCATATCACCCAACTGTTATCAAAAATCAAACCATCTATCACTGCTGAGACAAACACAGATGATAATCGTACTGGTAAAAATCCTAGTTTTGTCAACAATGTTATTGCACTTAATATCGCCAATACTCTGCAGCAGATTTATCAGCAAAGCAACGTATTGCGAGAATTAACTGAGCGTGAGCAGATTGGCTTGGTGGGTGCCATTTACGATGTTCATACGGGTCATGTTGATTTTAAAAATTTTTCATCACAAGTGATCCAGTTAGATCCTCAAAACGTACTTCTTGCTGAAAAACTAAATCATATCATTGAGGATGAACATACCAACGCCTAAACAAGCCGTCATCAAAATTGATAAAAAAATCAAAAAGTATACTAGGGCGTGTTGACAATTCATTCTCCCGCCTAAGTGCCGAGACTTGTTCGCGGCATCCATTCGCTCTTAATCAGCGGCAAATGTTTTCATATAGAGCACGCCAGTCTGGATTTAGGTTCTCAATCAAATTTAACGTCCACAGCCTGGACCAGTTTTTGAATCGTTTTTCACATCGAGCGGCTTCTACATCCGTTTCAAAAACCTCATCATCAACCAACATATGCACATTGTACTTAGCCGTACTTGATGTTCCTCTCCAATGGCAACGGACGATACTACCATCAATCAATTCCCATTCAAGCTCAGGATGTTGTATAAGATCTTTAAAAAAATTCATCCATTTGTCCTTTGAGGACCAACGATTCAATGGTTGATCAATAGAATTCCAACATCCGAACTCTATGGGTAGGTCTAGCCAAGAACAGCCAACAGGCATGCGATATAAGATTGCCTCAACCATCATGCGAAAATTAGACTTGTCATCTATTTGATGTTGTAGCATGATCTCCTTCAGTTTAGACCACAGCTCATCACTGAGCATCAGTCTAGCGATTGCAAACTCGTTTTATACTTGATATTAGAATCGTTATATGATGAGTTTGCTATGATTAATCAACAGATTAGGGCAATGAATCAGGTTCCTCGTTAACTTGGCCATGTCCTGAATGCCGCGAACAAGTCGCGGCATTCAGGACATGGATGAATTGTCAACACGCCCTAGAATAATCACCCGATCATTTATACAATTTAGTTAAGGAACAGGATATGCGAGCTTCACAATGGTTAACAGCAACCCTTAAAGAAACTCCTAGCGATGCGGAAGTTATTTCTCATCAACTCATGCTCAGAGCGGGAATGATAAGAAAACTTGGTGCTGGCTTGTATACCTGGCTACCTCTAGGATTAAGGGTTTTACGCAAGATCGAACAGATCGTGCGTGAAGAAATGAACCATACTCATGCCATGGAAATATTGATGCCCGCCGTTCAACCGGCTGAGTTATGGCAAGAAACCGGTCGATGGGAAACCTTTGGTGGTCAACTTCTTACCATGCGCGATAGCAATCAACGCCAATATTGTTTCGGGCCAACCCATGAAGAAGTCGTTACTGATCTGATACGCCACGAGTTACAATCCTATAAACAATTACCAATTACCTTTTATCAAATACAAACTAAATTTCGTGATGAAATTCGTCCACGCTTTGGTGTCATGCGCGCAAGAGAATTTATCATGAAAGATGCTTATTCATTTCATTTAAGCACGGACTGTTTGCAACAAACTTATACTGCGATGTACCAAGCTTATGCAAGAATATTTGATAGAATGGGACTTAAATATCGTGCAGTAGAGGCAGATACTGGTGCTATTGGTGGTTCTGTATCACATGAATTTCAAGTGTTAGCAGCATCAGGCGAAGATTTAATTTTTTATAGTGACAGCAGTGATTATGCCGCGAATATAGAACAGGCAAGATGCATACAACCTGAGCCGATGATTGGCAATTTATCTGATCCTATAACATTAGTAGAAACTATTGACAAAAAAACGATTGATGAGCTTGCTGAATACTTACAAGTATCAGCCTCTGATACCGTTAAGACGTTAATTGTAGAAGGTAGCAGTACCCCCCTTGTTGCATTGGTTATACGCGGAGATGACGAATTAAATGAAATAAAAGCGGCTAAACATCCGCTAGTAAAATCACCCTTACGTTTCGCTGATGAAACACAAGTATTAAAAACATTGGGAGCACCTGTTGGATATATAGGCCCAATCAATTTATCCATTCCTATTATTGTCGATCATCATGCATTGGCTATGAGTGAGTTTATTTGCGGTGCTAATCAAATGAACCAACACTATCGTCATGCATGCTGGCAGCGTGATGTCATTGATTATGCATCATTTGATCTCCGTAATGTTAAAGATGGCGATAAAAGTCCTGATGGTAAGGGAATCTTACATAGTTGTAGAGGAATTGAAGTCGGCCATGTTTTTCAACTGGGCGATAAATACGCACAAGCAATGAATGCAGCAGTTCTCAACGAATCCGGCAAGCTGGAAACGTTGGTTATGGGTTGTTATGGTCTTGGAATCAGTCGTGTCGCTGCTGCAGCGATAGAACAACATCACGATGAACGAGGGATCATTTGGCCAGAAGCAATTGCTCCGTTTCAATTAGTTCTTATTCCGATTAACTGGGAGCGTTGCTCATCAGTAAGAGAATTTACCGAGACCCTCTATCAACAACTCACGACACAAAATTTCGATGTCCTTCTCGATGATCGTCCTGAACGACCAGGCGTATTATTTGCCGATAACGATTTGATTGGCATCCCGCATCGCTTGGTGATAGGCGAGCGTAATCTAACAGAACAGTTGGTCGAATATAAAGCTCGAAATCAAAAAGAAAGCACCTTGTTACCGATTGCTGAGCTTCATTTATTTCTCCATCAATTACTGTGTCCTAAAAATTAATCATTCATTAAGTGAAAAAATGATCCAATTAACCAAAGCGATTAAACAATTACAAATAACCCTCGAAAATCTTGCTGGCCGCTCTCTAGAATATTCTGAACAAGGTCTGTTTGCCGATCGAGGATCGGCGGCCCTAATCCCCCAATTGCAGCAATTACCCGAAAATTTGCGAGAAGAATTTAAAGCAAGACATTCGTCTACTTCAAACAATCAAACGGCTTATGCAGCAATCGTCATACAAGCGACCTGGAATATTACAGATAGTCTTCTACAGCTGATTGAAAAAAATTTTTCTCTGCTTAGCAAAGCTCGCTTGGGACCTGGACTTGTGAATAATTTTAACTATTTAGACAAAACAAAAGTCCCTAAAATAGTTGATGATACAACCTACCAGATAGGCAAAGCATTAATAAGTGTCCTTGAAGTTGCAAGCCATGATAGCCAGTTGCTTCATTTATTATCGAAAGAAGAAATCACAAATATTACCCGTATACTAAGTGATAATATTCAATTATACGAAGTCACTCGTCCTGAAAAAATACAAGAAACAAGAATGATGCTCGCTAGCTTTCATGAGCATATCGCAGCACAACAAGCATTAACTAGTGCATACTTGCGAGAGATACATTCAGAAAACGCTCAACAGATGCGTTTGAAAATAAATCAACAATTAGAAACATCACTGACCAGCCTATTAAAACAGCCAACTCAGGTTGTTACTCACCTGCTTGCTGAAGCAGACAAACTTTTAGAGGACACTGAACGACAGAAAACATTATATCGCGAGGCCAATGCCCAATGGTATATCAATGGCAAAGAGCAATTCCCTGAAAAAATGATCACTTATGATTATTTAGATAAACTAATCAATACAACAACTAAAAATCAAATCATTGCTGCCTGGGAAACGATCTATCAGTCGCCTCTAAAGATAATTAATCTATATGAAAGAATGGATGACAGGCATGATAGCGGTAAGGCATTAGTATCTAATGGCACTAATATATGTGTAGAAATTCATAGAGATATTGCAGCCTTAAACGAACAAAAAAACTTACGGGTATTCTTCGATAATTTATTAGTACAAACTAAGCATGCGATCATCGATCTAACGTTACCAGAGATCATACAAACAACTGATAATGGTTTCGCTTATCAGTTGATCCGATCAAAGGCAGATAGCCAGCTAGAACGACTCACCACCGATCAGCATGCTTATATGCAATTGCTAAATCAACTTCAACAATTATCACAACAAAGACAAGATCAAAAAAAACAAATTGAAAACAAATATCATACAATCATGAATGATATTCCAGATCATTTTCGGATCCGCGAAGATATAGCGCTCATCAGAGAAACAATGAAAGCCTATTGTCATCCCTTATGGCAACATCTAAGTGTCATAGAAACCCATTGCTCAGGCATTGAAAGCCTCATCTTAAGAGCAACCAACGAACAAGAAAATATCCAAAAAGATATTCAGCTCATTAGTGATGAGTATCGAAAACAACAATTAGCAGCAGTTGAGCAACGTATTGCAAGAACAACACAACAGCGATATTTTTGGGCTGAACAAATACGCCTAGCTTCGATAACCTCACAAACAAATACAGACGAAAAAACCACCGAGCATTTATTAAATATCGAAAATCAATTTAATGAACGGCAAACTTTTCTTCGCAAAGCCAATCAAGCATTATACGAATTTAAAACCGTACTAGAGGAAAATAATAGCATCTACATTCCAGTCAATGCACTGGCAGCAAATAAACTCAAGGTATATCTGGAATGTAATCACGCCACCCATCATATGATAGATAGTTTGTATAACAAAGAAAAAAAATCACACAACACAGTATTTGGAATACCTACCAACCATATAAAAAATTGGTTGAATCATCATAGTACTATTGGTCAAAGTGAATCTGATGCTGAATTAAATGAATTAATAGAGATTGTGAATGATAAACGCACCCGGATCCTCGCAGAATTATTAATTAATCTCAACGATAAAACCATAGCATCCCGTAAAAAACAAGATAATCCTGCTGTCATTGATTGCTATCAACTTCATTTCACTTACCAAGAAGTATTCAAGCATCATCAGGAAAAGAAAATTGCCCGCGCACTCAATCACTTTCATCATTTGATAGCTGATTTCGATAATCAGCTTGCCGCATTACAAGTAGATCATCTCAGCCTAAAATTTAATTTAACAACTTGCCAACAACTGAGCGAAAAAATAAAATCATTATCTTTACAACTAGTCCATAAAGAGCCCAAACAAGCTTATCAGCTTTTACAAAATAATCAGAATTTATTTCATCAATTAGAACAGTTGCTCATACACAATCCATATGACAGTTGTGCACAATCCAATCATGCATTACTCAACAAAGTTACTGAACGATTAGCCCTAGAACAAGAAAAATTTAATACGCTGATTATTCTAAAAACTGAACATCATAACTGTCCACAAGAAATGCTCAACCAAGCTAACCAATTGTTAGAAGAATACCAAGTCTTAAACGCAACAGTGACTAACCTAAAATTAGAGTATGAGCAAATTCATCAGATGCTTCATGCTATTAATCATGCTAAAAAAAGCATCTTTGATGAACAAATGAAAGAATTTAACAAGAAACTTAATGAAATAAGCTTTGTGCTTAACAACCATAACGAGACAATTACTCTAGAGATACTTGAGCAAATAGAAACTCAGTTGCAAACATTGATTGATGAGGAACGATTAAAAAATATTGTACAAATTGACTCTGAAATCCCGGACGAACGAATTAACAATATACAAAATACCATATTAAAGATCAAAAAAAACCTCTCCTCGACTCAAGCAGACTTAGACTCAACAGACTCTGGTGCATCTGAAATCAGCGCAACAGCATTCGAACTGCTCCATAGGCGCTATTTTGGCACCCAAGATATTCCTGGTATTTTCGGTGAATACCTGCAAGAACGGGCTTTGACGTTTGCCTATCGTGATTTTTGGAGCTCTATTATTGCTATGTTCTTAGGATTATTTGGCTACAAGACCGAAGCAAGTTTACGCAAGGATTATATACAATCGCTTGAGCAGACGATGGCTAACTATAAAAATGATCCAGAACGTAGAGTACACATCAATGCTTTAATTCATGAAGGATTCGATAGATTCACCCCACGCACGCAGGAAGGACACCCTAACTATAATAAGACATTGCGCGCAAAACTGAATGCCTTTCAAATCGAAATTACTCCACTACTAACAACCCCGGCTCAAGAACAGAGAGAGAATATTCCCCCCGATATGCGCGCTTGTTGATAATAACTTGTTTATAGAATTCGTATGCCAATGTAGGTCATATACAAACGGGTAGAGCAAGAAGCAGGCTTGAGCCTGCCCGTCCTCATCAAACCGTTCCGATGTTTTTCACACCGAGGCATGTGCTGATTTACAGCCTGCTGTTCGTCGAAACTTATATAGCGCCGATAACCTGTATAGAAATGTTAACTGTGGAACTCTAATTTAACCAGGTAAGAATAAGCTATTTGAACCCACAGGCAGATTGTCTTCAGTCGATATTGTTGATTTTTCTTCATTATTAAAGAAGCCGGAGGACTCCACAGCTGATAGCTGCAGCATCAGCTCACTCAGCGCTGAACACGACTTTAACTCCGTACTATCTAAACACTGTTGTAGATCACTAGTAACTTCCTTGAACATTTTCTCGCAATCATTCAGACTATTGCTCATACTGTTGAGGCCGGATAATAGATCAGCAACTGATTGCACATTATCGCTACTCATGTTTAAACTATTAATTTCTTTCATCAATTCTTGATTTTCTTTTAATAACAGCTTTACATTTTTAGGAATTTTTTTTCGAACTTGATTATTATATTTCGATAATTCAGCAGCAACATCGTGTTGCCGACTACAAAGCTTACGCAACGCGATTAAGCGATCAAGCTCCGCCAAAGCCTTATCTTGATCTAGCGATGAATTACCCATCATTTTCAAATAGTCAACCAATGATTTTTGCATCAACCGATGCTCGCGCATTGCTTTAACCAACTGATTCGGTGAGAGCTTGCTTCTATACTCATTATCAGCTAATTCATACTCATGAGATTTTGCCCTAAACTCTGGTAAATTAAGAATGGCTTGTATAACCTCAGAGTTAGTGTTTTCTTCTACCGCTTGAAAAAACTGCTGACCATGTTGCATGGCATTCGCCATTCTCCCCACACTAAGGTTTGGAACGAGATGAACTGTCCGCTCATATCGATCAATGGCCGTTTTCAATGTAGATTCAGGAGATTGAGCTACACAAACGTTCAATACCCTAATCAACTGCCTCATATAGCCTTTATAACCCTGGAAAATCATATGCTCATTTAGGGCATCAACAAATGGCCCTATACGTTGTTGCAGAATATGATGTGCCAATGGGAGACTATCTTCAGCTAAAATCATTGCGGATGCCCCATAGGTGAGCAGCAACTTGAAACATTCGGGTCTATTTTTATTGACCGCATACTGTAGTAAATGGATAGATTGATCATTGCAAGTGATTCTCATGTTATTTAATGAATAATGACCTTTGGATAACAACCACTCTAAGCGTTTGATTTTATTTTGGGCTATCGCCAAAGAAAGCTGATTATCAGCCAGTTCAACGCTTGTTTGGCTTAATTTCTCTAGTTCAACCCAATCATCGACCAATAAAGCCTTGTCGAAGCGTGCTTGACATAATTTTTGACTGTTATAAAGATGCTCATTCACAACCCGCATTTTACCTGATACTAACTTAAAGTCTTTGCTATCCATCAACATCGCCAATGCATCTGAAGCACGATGGTTATAGTCGAGTACTTGATCCAAGCTAAAACCTAGTGTGGATATCTTAGTTTTGCTTACCTCAAGATCGACTATCAATTTTTCAAAGTCTTCAGCAAATTGATGCTGTTTGATTGGCGAAGGGCGGCTTTCTTGATCAATGTTTCCATATGCCAATTTATCCTCCTCATCCTGACTGGCTTCTGCTACTTTAGGCTGCAGAGGAGATGGAGATGCCACAGGATGACTGGCATTGTATAAATCAGCCTCGGCCCACTCAAGACTTTCTTGGAATTTCTGCAACATTCGAAAAAAATCAGCACGGCCACCAATATATTGAAGCTCTCTTGCTATCTCCAACTGCAGTGCGGTTGCCTTTATGAGCGACCGAAGATCATCGTGACTAAGCGCAAACAAAACATTTATTTCTTTTGTTATGCGTGCATCTAAAGTCGAAATATATATTTTCTGTTCGTGTCTAATTCTAGCCATGGGTAAGCTGATAAACATAATGGCCATATCAGTTAACAATTTTTGTTCATGAGTACTCATCCCCATGGGTAGAGAAATGCTTGCAGATTCCTCTTCTGGCGTTAATTTTGATACGCCAATTGGTTTATCATATTGATCAAAATAGATGTGTAATCTGAAGCGTAGGCCTGATTTATCAGTTAATTCCGCGGTGTAATGGTAGCTACTATGCAAATCGAAATTTTTATAGTTTTCAAAGATAGTCAGATGATGTCCGCTTAATTGATAATCATTACCAGAAATGATTAATTCTCGAAGATTAATAGCTAGCGGCAGGATGGCATATCGAGCTCCTGTTTTTGATGCTTTAATCTCTGCTTGGATAATTTTCGGCTGACGGTAGTGTAAAAACCAAAATAAAGAGTTGAATGATGGCACTATAATCTCAGGTTAAAAACAAGACAGGTATTTTATCAAAAAAAATTAAAACCCTCAACATTACAACACTTTGTTTTATTTTTAATCTTCATATTGATTGAGAAACAACACAATCAATCAAGCGGCTTAATATACACTAAACTAAAAACACCATCAGGATTATCCAGTAGAAAGTCTGGCAAATGGAAAGACCTGCCTTGACGGATCGCAAAGAAGGTATTTTGACTAAACAATAACCATGAGTTATAGTCAAATGACTGTAACTAAAAATGATACTTATTTGTACTGAAAATAAAAATGGAAAAAAGAAAAGTCATTATTAGCAGCACTCTAACAGCCAAAATATCAACCAGTCATCCCTGCATCAATAAGATTGTCTCACATTTGGAATTATCAACTCTGTCGCACGGGGCTAATTTTGAAAAATTGCACGCCGGGTCTAATCAACACGCACTTTATAGTATTCGATTAAACTACAAATCCCGTTTGCTGTTAACAACTATCTGGCAAGAAAATGCCTGGTGTTGGCTAGTACTCGATGAGCTCACCAATCACAAATATGAGCGTTCGCCATTTTTAAACAGAGCTTACCTCAATTCATTTTTGGCAACATTTGATAAAAAATTATCGAGTTCTAATTCTAGTTCTAGTTCTAGTTCTAGTTCTAGTTCTAGTTCTAGTTCTAGTTCTAGTTCTAGT
>JBMLTO010000076.1:20889-30791 GCA_049239925.1 Legionella sp.
TTAGGAAATCATCCTGAAGATTCGCAACCGATTCCACTGGAATTATTTAATGAATATATTCAATTAAATACTGAGCAAGAGTTAGCATTACATGCCAATTTACCATTAGTCATTCGTGGAATGCCTGGATCAGGTAAATCCTGTGTTGCCTTAGCGATGCTCAAACAATACCTTGACATTAAAACAAATCGATCACCTACAGAGGAATACCCAGACCTTCCTGTTTTATACGTGACTTATTCAACCAAATTGGTAAAAACTATCGAAAACATTTGGAATAAAAGTCCAGAGAATCTTGATAGACCAACTTTAGTTGAGTTTAAAACCTACGATGAATTAATGGGAGAAGAACAAATTAATCATGGTCTACCAGAGTTTAGTCACTGGTTTCATAGCTATTTAAAAACAAGACCATATTTGCAACAGGAACTGATTGATAATATCGACTATAAAGAAAGCGATTATCCATTAACCACCTTAGTTTATTTGCAGTTTCGTATGATGTCTGGATATAAAACAGCAAAAATATATATTGCATCGAGTAGCCAACGCGATCGCCTATTCAAGGCGTCAACACCGCATGGCGCAGGTATCGACGATCAGGCGCCTAAGATTTATTGTACATTATATGATATATTAAATGACTATCGTCATTATTTACGAGCATATAACTACATAGACACAGCCCTGTTACCGTTAGTGGCAAAAACGCAATATTCCCATATTTTTGTTGATGAGGCCCAAAGTTTCTCATCTTTACAATTAAAGCAATTAACTAACCTAGCACATAAAAAACAAATTGCCTACTTTATTGATAACAATCAAAGCCTGCATGAAAATTTTTCTAAATTACCCTATCTAAAATATTTACTACATAATCAGTATCAATTGATAGAGTTACCCTATGCGATACGATCGGCCAAAGCCATCCAAGAGCTTGCGAACAAAGTACTTGAACTAAAATATTATTTCGCAGGACTTTCGGATAAAGGAGCAGCAACGGCCATGAAACTATACGGACAAGCAGAAGAAGGACTTGTCTCATGGGTCCATCAACTTGGTGATGACGCGCAGCGATACTTACAACAAGCTATCAACAGTGCTATTATTTGCCATCCAATCGATCTTAACCAAGTACGTGCGGATTACCCTGGCGTCATTATTTTAACACCAGAAGAAGCTGTAGGCTTAGAATATGACCACGTCATTTTATATCATCTTTTAGAACGTATCGTTGACAAAGAGGCTAATCAATTAGCTCAAGGCTTTATCCCCTATACTAAAACACCTGGGCGTGCTAAAAATGGCGCGGCCTATCATCATTATGGAGCACTTTTTAACCAGCTGTTTACTGCAATCACGCGCGCTCGACTGACAGTTACTATTGTCTACTCAGAAAAAAATCATGCTTTTTCACAGGTTCTAAACGCATTAAAACCAACTATTAGCACAACAGCTCATACGAAAACAATTTTAAATCAACCTGCTCCTGAACGTAATCATCAAGAAGAACTCGATGAAATAAAACGTCTATTGGTAACTGGTAATCTGGCAGCAGCTAAACATGTATACCAGCATCGCTTTAACAATCAAAATCTATCGTTCGAAACTTGGTGCCAGCAAATTACTAGCAACAACGAAGAAAGATCCAAGGAACAAACGATCCAACAACAAATGAGCTTACCCAAAAATATTGTAGAACTTAAAGCGATCCTTGCGGGAAAAGAAACGACTTCGCTGCTCTTCAAATATACTATTGAAAAACCGTGCAGTTTCTTTATAGAACTTTTAGACGAGGAAAATCGCCATCTTTTAATTGAACTAAGCCAACAGCACCCTATCCTTTTTGACTCACTGATACAACAAGCTTGTGATTTTGCGCAACAGCAAAATCACATCTTATTGCAACTAGTAGTTGGCTCTTTGGAACAATGGTTCAAGATAACTAATCATAAAATTAGGCAAGCACTTAAAAAAATGCAAGCCAATATTAAAAGAAATATCGCACAATTAGCCGATAGACAACACCAACTGCCACTAGCCACTTTGGATCTACTTCACCAATGCAACGTTCTAAACCAAAATAACTTAATAGCTCAATCTACTAATACACAAGGACAATTAGGACCAACCATTTTACATCATCTACTATCAGTTTTTGACCAAGATTTGATCGATAATAATCCCAATATCTTAAATGCATTAATAAACCATATGGATATACGATCAAATAATCATGGTTTTTTTAACGACGAAGATTTATTTGACTGCCTACTGAAGACCCAAAAGGGTAGATTCTATATTGTTAAAAATTTCATGCGATTAGCTCCAACAATAAAACCAGAGAAACTCTTCAAAGATATAGGATCAGCGAATAAATTTAACTTTTTTTCATGGCTTTACAGCGAATCTACAGCGAATTATCTGCTTAATAATGAAAGATTTATCGAATTAGCCAGCAATCATCTGAAACTATTCACAGAAAAATTATTCTCACCGCTCCTTGACTATCAAACCAGCACAGTTCAAGAAGAACCATTCATTTCGCTTTGTGAGTCCAATGAAGGCATTCAATTTCTACGTCATAAACGCATACTACCGTTACTGGCTATTAAATTAGTAAAAAATCCTGGTCTATTGTTCTCGCCAATATGGAATGAATTGAATGGAGTTGATGACTTTAAGGGGATAACTCCCTTTCTAATACTTTCCCGCAGACAAAATGGAATTTTACTACTCCGGGAAAAATCAGTTTGGCCTTCAGTATTACAAGGGCTTGATAACAATCCTAGCTTACTTTTTTTAAAAATATCGCTAACGATTGGGCATACAGATATTAATCCGTTTTTTCAAATAGCCCATTCATCAGAGATGAATGAAATATTAAAAGAACCACAGATTTTGTCCCTATTAAAAAAAGAAAAAAATCTGAGCACAATATTTAAACCGATCCGCTGTTCTCAAGGAGAAAACTTTACATCATTTTATTTGCTTTGCCATAAAGCAAGCATTGGACAACTGCAAAAAGATAGCATGTTATGGGCAATGGTAAAAAAACAAATCTGCAGGGCTTCTAGTCCATTATTTTGGCAGATAAGCAGTGCGAACTTCCACAATGAATGCACACCTTTATTATGGCTTTGTACGTCAGAAGAAGGTCTAGACGTATTAAGCGATCCGGACATTTTAGCATTTTTAGAAAAAAATATTGATCAATTATTTGTACCGATATCAACGGCAGGGATACTTCAAGATAGAACCGCATTTCATTTACTTTGTGGCAAAACCAAAGGCATTTCTTTTTTAAACGATAGTGGATTATGGCTGAAGATTTTAACCCATTTTAATAATCAGCCTAAACAAACGAATAATTTATTGACTCATTTATTCACCAAAGTTAGAGCAGAGGGAGCCGATCAAAGTAGCACAGCATTTTTTGCACTTTGTAAATATCCCAAAAGCATTCCAATGCTTGAACAAGCGTCGATCTTGGACCTCCTAAAAAATGATATTAACCAGCTATTTTCAGCAATCACTGCTGCAGGACACCATACAGGTCTAACACCACTTTATTTACTTTGTCATTCACCAGAGGGCCTTGCATTCGTTAGAAACCATCTGTGGGATCAGCTGATAACCGAACTTCAAAAAAATCCTAGCTTAATTTTTATCCCAATCACTGGCAGTGGATCATATCAAGGATCTACCATATTTTATTTACTTTGCAGTACGGACAATGGACTAAACATGCTAAAAGATAACCGGTTATGGCCTTTCATAACAAAAGCGATTGAAAATAATCCTTCCTTGCTGTTTATGCCCATACGAGGGGCAACTACAAAGAAAGGAGCTTATCCATTTCTCGAGCTTTGTTCGGTTGCAAAAGGGATTGAATTGCTCACTGAACTATGGCCTACCTATGAGAAACTACTAAAAGAGCGACCCAGCCTATTTTTTGGTCGAACAATCAATCATCTGGCTTATGAAAAACTTGCCCCCGTACAGTTGCTATCAGCAACTAAACATGGGCTTCATTTTATTCATCAAAAATTGGCAACTTTTAAAACCATTCTACCAGAGAAAGAATTTAATCAACTATTAGAACTTATAAAGACATGCCCGAAACAACAACGACCTACTTTCTTCCAACGAACAATAACCGATAACGATGACAGTAAACATATCCACAATAAACCATAACAAATTAACTGCATTAGGGCGTGTTGACAAGGGCAGCCAACAGGCATGCTTGCCTCAACCCTCATGCAAAAATTAGACTTGTCATATAGTTGATGTTGTAGCATTATCTACTTCAGCTTAGACCACCGCTCATCACTGAGCATTAGTCTAGCGATTGCAAACTCGTTCGATAGTTGATATTAAAATCGTTATATGATGAGTTTGCTATGATTAATCAACAGATTAGGGCAATGAATCAGCTGCATCTTTAACTTGGCCATTTCCTGGATACCACGAATAAGTCGCGGCACGTAGGCGGGTGGATGAATTGTCAAGATGCCCTAACATTATTACTAATCATGCATATAGAAACATTGAGAAATAGCTACCTCATTTTGCTAATGCCTTTTCTATAGGATTTAACTTTACTGTATGACAAAAACTAGACCCTTTCTAAAATGGGCGGGAAATAAATTTCGCTGTATTGAATATATATTAAATACATTGCCGCAAGCCGATAGGCTCGTTGAACCATTTACTGGCTCAGCTTCTATATTCATTAACTCTAACTATCCAAATTACTTATTAGGCGAAAATAATCTTGATCTCGTACACTTATTTAATTTTGTCAAGGCAGAAGGTGAAGACTTTATTTCGCTCTGCCAACAGTTATTTACGCCACAAAATAATTGTGCAGAGCAATATTATCTTTTACGAGATGAGTTCAACAATTGTGGCCATAATAAGCGACGAGCAGCATTGTTCTTATACTTGAATCGCCATGGTTATAACGGCTTATGCCGTTATAACTCGAAAGGCTACTACAACGTTCCTTTTGGCAGCCATAAAAAACCCTATTTTCCGAAACAAGAAATGCTATCATTTGTTCGAAAGAGTAGCGAGGCAATTTTTTTGCACAATGATTTTCAACAAACATTTGCTATGGCCGAAAAAGGCGATTTAATTTATTGCGATCCCCCCTATGCACCTCGCGATCAACTAACAAATTTTACCGACTACACTGAAAAAAAATTTGGAGAGCAAGAACAAATTACCTTAGCTAATTTAGCGATGACCTATGCCGAACGAGGCATCACAGTAGCCATTTCTAATCATGATACCGCTTTTACCCGCCATTATTATCGCTTTGGAAAAATTCACTGTTTCGAAGTCAAACGCTCGATTAGCCGCAATGCGAATAATCGACAGCTAGTTAAAGAACTATTAGTAATTTTTCGTTAGGAGTTGAATTCATGTAGCCGTAGAATCATTGATAAAAAATGCGGCAAGGGCAACCACCAATAAAGACAATGGTAAAATAGACAAGGCTAACTGATAATTCAGTACACTATATACGTGCTCACCGGCAGCAAATTGAGTATCACTCAATACATCTAATAATGTACCAACTAAAGGCTGAAAAATAACGCCACCTAAGGTAACAAGCATATTAGTTACAGCAAACACAGTACCAGATAGTACAGCACCACTATTCTCCTTGGCCATTACAAATATAATGATTTCAGTAGAACTAAATACGCCATAAAAAAATAGCAAGCTATTCAATGTGTAATAAGATAGCCCCGGACAGTACAAAACAATTGCTATGCAAACTAAAGCAAGTAATGCGCCTAACGTTATCGGCAATACTCTTAGACCCGTATAATCGGATAGATAACCTGAAATGGGAGCACCAATGGCCCAACCTAAAAAAAGTGCAGAAATAGTGTGGGCAGCCTGTATTTTGGTCAAATGATGGACCTGTTCCAAGTATGTCTTACCCCACAATTCACCAAAAACAGATAGTGATGTATAAGCACAGGCACCAATAAAACCAATTAACCACACTTGTCGTGACTTTAAAACAGAGAACACATTCCGTAAAAAAACAGGAAGAGCCTGCTGTTTCACGGCTATACCACCAGGACCATCTCGTACGACAAGAAAAATAATGACCGTGAGTATCAAGCCTACAATAACCATAAAGGCAAGAATATCTTGCAAGCTATGATGATCGACCATTTCAGTAATTTTCACCTCACCGTAGACTAAACCCAACATACCTAACGTGGTGATCAAACCAGCAACTAATGAAAAATAGCGTTTTGGCAACCAATGCATCGCTAAAGAAAGCACCCCAACAAAAGCAAAGGATGAACCAAACCCAACTAAAAATCGACCGCTAGCAGCTATAACCATCGATGAAGAGTAAGAAAACATCAATGAACCCAAGGTGCAACATAAACAGGCAAAAGACAGCAAGCGCCTTGGACCGAACCGATCCATTAGCATACCAACAGGCAACTGCATGGGGGAGTAAGCAAAATAATAGAAAGCAGACAACTGCCCGAAAGCTGAGGCTGACATATGGCCAAATGCGGCTCTCAGCTCAGCCTGTAGTGCGCCAGGAATAATTCTTAAAATAAACTCATAGCAATAAAACAATGCACCAATAAGACAAATGATGCAGCCCACATACATTTGTCTTTTTATAGTAGCAGCATCAAGTTCTTGCATTGGTCTCGGCATGCGCATAAGTTTCCCTTAGGAAAAAGGTCAAAATGGCTGCGATTAATATACCCAAGGGAATAATTGATAAGGCAAACTGATAATCACTAGCTGTATATAATTGCTGTACTTTACCACTATCTAAAAGAATGGAACTACCAGCTGTTCGTACGGCTAAACTCCAATCGAGCAAACGACCAACAACAGGTTGTAAAAACATAGCACCGATCATGACGATCATATTAGTGGTGGCGATAGCTGTACCTGCAGCTTCATTAGGACTTAGCTCACGACCAACAGCAAAGACAATTGCTTGAGCGCTGTAAAGCAAGCCAAGGAAAAACATCAAGATACCAATTGATCTTTGATTCAAATCAGGAAGGTATAAAATCAGCATCATAATAACTGCTGCACCACTAGCACCAATTAACATTGGCAGCTTTCGACGCCTGATTTTGTCAGAAATATATCCCATCAATGGCGCACCAATGGTAAAGCCTAAAAAGAGTAATGAATTAGCACCATTGGCTGCCGACTCACTTAGTCCATGGGCATTACGAAGATAAGGAATACCCCAGAGTTCAGCATATACTGTTGTTGGGAGATAAACTAAACAACCATATAGACCATTGATCCAAATCTGCTTATTCTTGATGATGATACCCAAATCTATCATATTTTTTCTGAAGCTATCGATGGTGCCAGCTTGTTGTTGCTGTTGCTTTTGATCACGAATCCCAAACCATAAAACAAAAACAAGGCCTATTCCAAAAAAAGCGGAAACATTAACCGTTTGCTGCCATCCCATGTGCTCAACCATGTCACCGAGTAGATTGTCACCCAACATAGCTCCAATTGTTCCAAGTGCAGTAGCCATACCAGCAACCATTGCTAATTTATTCTCAGGTAACCAGATAGTTGCCAGTTTAAGTACGCCTACAAAGGCGAATGCTGAACCTAGGCCCACTAAAAAACGTCCTGTAGCAGCTAACCAAAATGTAGTGGTACCAGCAAATATAAAAGTTCCGATAACACATATCAAACACGCCAATGTTAAGAGACGCCGAGGACCAAATCTGTCCATCAAGACACCAACCGGTAATTGCATTGGTACATAAGCGTAATAATAAAAAGCTGATAAAAACCCAAAGCCTGTAGCAGTCAGACCAAAATGTGATCTCAATGCTGGCTCCATCACGCTAGGAGCGATACGTAATAGGTATTCGTACGAATAATATACTGCGCCTAATGTACAAATTAACCAACCTATCAATTGATATTTTTTATGATTAATGGACAAAGCAAACTCCTTAATACCGTTAAGATACGCCTAATTGGTTAAATGGGATAATACCTACGAGCGACTTCTTGCACTGGCGCCACTGGCAATTGCTGCATTAGCAACAGCAACTGGTACGCGCTCCCGCAAACGTGGATCGATAGGTTTGGGCAAAATGTATTGCGGACCAAACTGCCAATCCTGAACACCCGGATAATTATCTTTTACTTCTTGAGGAACTGGCTCATGAACTAACTGTCGTATTGACTGCACTGCAGCGATATACATTGCTTGATTGATGCAATGTGCCCGAACATCAAGTGCGCCACGAAATAAGTATGGGAAACATAGTACATTATTGACTTGATTAGGATAATCACTACGCCCTGTTGCTAAAATTAAATCTTCACGAACTTGTAAAGCGAGCTCAGGCTTAATTTCTGGATCTGGATTAGACAACGCAAATACAATAGGTTTTGGCGCCATTAATTTTAATAGATCAGCATCCAGTAGATTAGAGGCGGCAACTCCAATGAAAACATCTGCGTCTTGCATCGCATCTGCCAACGTTCGATGGGCCGTTGCGCGAGCAAATTCTGCTTTGTATTCATTTAAATCATCTCGACCACTGTGGATAACACCCAAGCTATCCACCAGCAGCATGTTCTCCTTTTGCGCTCCTAGTGCGATTAACAATCGCATTGAGGCAATTCCTGCAGCCCCAGCTCCTATGCAAACAATACGAGCGTCAGCGAGATTTTTCTTTTGAATCTCTAGCGCATTTAAAAGACCAGCAGCAACTACAATGGCAGTACCATGTTGATCATCATGAAACACAGGAATGTCTAATTGTTCTGCCAAAACTTTCTCAATCTGAAAACACTCAGGAGCTTTGATATCTTCAAGATTAATTCCGCCAAAGGTAGGCGCAATATTTTTAGCGGTGTTGATAAATTCAAGCGGATCTTTAGCAGTTATTTCGATATCGAAAACATTAATGTCTGCAAATCGCTTAAATAATACCGCCTTACCTTCCATCACCGGCTTGCTGGCTAAAGCCCCAACATTACCGATTCCTAAAACTGCTGTTCCATTCGTCATAACAGCAACTAGATTACCTTTTCCTGTATAGCGGTATGCATTATCCGGTTGTTCTGCAATAGCAATGACTGGCTCAGCAACGCCAGGGGTATAAGCTAGCGACAAATCATCTTGTGAATTTGTCGGCTTCGTTAGATGAATACCAAGTTTGCCTGCCACAGGGAACTCATGGTAGTGCAATGCGCGCTCTTTTAATAGATTTTTATCCAAAATGATTACTCTCTCTAATCAAACAACCAATGGAATCTTATAGAAAATGCATACTAATAATAGTTTCAGAAAAAGAAAAGGCGCAAAATCATGCGCCAACACGCCTATTGAGCTGAATCATAATTCAATAATATAGCTATAGGCAGTTTATCTGATTAAGCATGGCTACGAGTCTTGTATCGATCACGGAATTTTTGTACACGACCACCGGTATCAACTAGTTTTTGCTTACCTGTATAAAAAGGATGACATTGGGCACAAACTTCTATATTTAAATCACGACAGATAGTTGAACGAGTCTCAAACTCATGTCCGCAACTGCAAGTTACTTTAATAGTTTCATACTGAGGATGAATCGATGATTTCATAAGGTTACTCTCTATAATTACTAATATTTGCATCGCCACCTGAACAAAAGCCAAGCACCATGCTCGCAATAAATGACAAAGGACAATAGCAGATTTAATTCTCTAAAGCAAATTTTCCCTCAAGATGATCACGGCTGTCGCATTAAAATTAAATCAATCTGTTGTAGGTTGGGCCTTGGCTCAACAATAGGGTTATTAACCATCGGATTAATTTGACGAATAGTTAGAAATAAGATCAAATGTCACTCAAATTTTAA
>JBMLTO010000077.1:0-18708 GCA_049239925.1 Legionella sp.
TCAGCCAGGATTTCAGGCGCGGCATGTGCAGCAGTCACCATGAAATTATCTTCAGTTAAAATGCCTGCTTCATCTAACATAAATAAGGCACGAGCCAAACTATCAGGAGTGGCATGTGCGGCAATCAGCGTGCGATTCTCTGCAATCATTCGATTGAATTCACCTGGCATATTAATAAGCTCCACTATTTTTTTTGTTCAATTATAATCTTTATAGTATACTTTATCAACATTAACTCACGTGTAAGCTAGGTTAGTAATTGCCACGCTGAAGTTTAAAATAGCCGTTGACTGCTCAAGACCAGCCCCCCCCCCCTCACCCATGACGAAATAGTTATCAATCAGGCTAATGGTTGAGAGTTATTCAGGGGTACAAATGACGAACTCGATGAACTAGAGAACAGTCCTTGGTTTGCTGACACCTGCGTTTGTAGAACAGGTGTCAGCTTCCAGCAAGTCTGGGTGACAAGTTCTTTCTAATTTCGTAGATTAGAACCTATTTGGATATCGGAGGTTTTACATGCAGGGCATGACGCTAGAGGCCTCGTTTAGTAAGGAAACATGGGCTCATCTTGGTGTTGAAACGCAACGACAAAGGCCAGACCAAGCAATCGCCAGCCCCCCCCTCTATACAATGGGCCTGTTTTCTTTTATTACGCTAGTGACTTTTAACAGGCATCAAACAGAAGCGCTTGTCAGCATGGAAACAACATCAAGGTAGGATAAAAAAAGAAAGCATCGATTCTTTCATCTATCCGCTCTCTTTAGCTACCTAGAAAGCCCTTCGAGACACTTGCTAAGCACGCGCCTCAGGGCGAACGGTCCTGGAAAAAATGGCTAAAGTTGAGTAATCTCCGGAGAATAGTTTTGATTTTTTTTAACCAATCAAGCTCTACATTTAATTTTCCAATCTTGCCATATAATTCGTCAATTAATTGTGATTCTAAACGTTCTTTTGCTGAATTATCTTTAAAAATGCTAGTACAACAAATTTTGAGGAAATTTCAGCCTGAGTCATATCACCTTTAAGTGCTTCTAATGCAATGTTAGCTTTTTCATCGACCAAGTAATTTTTGTGTTCAATGCTCATATATAGATTCCTTATTTCTGGTTTATTTTAACCTATATACCTAACACACGACCAATACATCGCGAACCACGATATAGCATAGAAGCAATCAAAAAAACCTAAATACGTTTCCAAATTGGTCCTGAAAATTCAGATGCAAATGCCGCTAAAACTGCTAAAATATCCGTTGTCAACGCTTTTACTCCTGGTATTTCTTTGTCGTAACCCATGGGAATCTGTTTGCCAATGTTTGCAGTACTTTGTAATGGAAATCGAAGGCGGAGCCACCTGCGTTTAGGGTATACATGCTTCGTTATACCACAATAGGCATTGCTTTGTTTGATTTGAAAATTTTAAGACAGTAGATAAAAGGCTAGCAAATATGAAATTTGATTCTGTGCGTGTGGTATTGGTAGAAACATCACATCCTGGAAATATAGGATCGACAGCTCGAGCAATGAAAACGATGGGGCTGCATCGTTTGTATTTGGTTAACCCTAGATTGTTCCCCGATCAACGTGCCCATGTAATGGCTGCTGGAGCAGATGACTTGTTGAGTAATGCCGTCGTGACTGGATCACTGACTGAAGCGATAAGAGATTGCAAGCTAGTTATGGCGACAAGTGCTAGGCCTAGAGGGATAGCACTTGCTGGCTTGACTCCGAGTCAAAATGCTGAATTTATCAGTCACCAGGAAGATCATACTGAAATTGCATTAGTTTTTGGCCGTGAACATGCTGGTTTGACCAATGATGAGCTATTACATTGCCATTACCACATCCATATTCCCAGCAATCCTGCATTTAGCTCATTGAATCTTGCCCAAGCAGTACAAATTATTGTTTATGAATTACGAATGAGATTATTAGCTCCTTCTGCGACTGTTGGAATGAGTAGTAATAATCTAGCTACGGCTGATGAAATTGAACAATTTTATAGTCACCTTCGTGATACATTAATTGAAATTGAATTTTTAAAACCAGAAAACCCCAAACGATTGATGCAACGTTTGCGTCGTTTATTCAATCGTATTAGGCTCGAGCATTTAGAAGTCAATATTTTGCGTGGCATTTTAAGTCAATTTCATTATGCCTTGACAAATAAGAGCGAATGAAATAATAAAATATTACTGTAAGATGGTTCCATAATGATCGAGTTTTCAATGCAATCAACTAAGTAATATTCTCATTAGGATAAAAAATGCCTCCAAAGCCTATTTATCTGGATTACATGGCAACTACCCCCATTGATCCAATCGTTATTGCACACATGGTTGATTATTTAGGACCAGATGGAATATTTGGAAATCCTTCATCAATAACCCATTATTACGGTCAAGTTGCCGCCTTAGCAATCGACCAGGCAAGGCAACAACTAGCCGAAGTGATACATGCTTCACCTGAAGAAATAGTATTTACCTCCGGCGCTACCGAAGCAAATAATCTTGCTATTTTAGGTGCATGCCATTTTTATCAGCGTAAAGGCCGTCATGTCATTACAATGAGCACAGAGCATAAAGCAGTACTAGACACTTTTAAACAACTGGCAAAAGAAGGCTATGAGATTACTTATCTTCCTCCACAGCATGATGGGCTATTAGATTTGCAAGTGCTAGAAAAAGCTTTAAGGCAAGATACTATCTTAGTATCAATTATGCATGTCAATAACGAAACGGGAGTTATTCAAGATATTGCAGCTATTGCTCATTTACTAGCGAATAAAGGTATTGTTTTCCACGTGGATGCCGCGCAAAGCGCAGGAAAATTACCCATTAATCTTAGTGAAATTTCCGTCGATTTAATGTCCTTTTCTGCTCATAAAAATTATGGTCCTAAAGGAATTGGATGTTTATACATTCGAAAAAAACCACGGATACGCATACAACCAATTAGCTTTGGTGGTGGTCAACAATCGGGTCTGCGCGCAGGTACTTTGGCTACTCATCAAATTGTAGCGATGGGCGAAGCATTTGCTCTGAGCGAAGCCTTGCGTGTCAATGAGCAGTCTCGTCTAGCTTATTTACGCAATAAGCTATGGTGCGGAATTAAACATTTGCCCGGAATACAGTTAAATGGTCATCCCACGCAGCGTATAGCTGGCAATCTAAACATTAGTTTTCACGGATTAGCTGGCGATCAGTTGTTACCAGCGTTAAGTGAACTAGCGATATCCACCACATCAGCTTGTACCTCAGCAAGTATCCAGCCGTCTTATGTTCTACAGGAAATGGGATTAAGTCCAAGATTGGCGCTGAGCTCTATTCGATTATCCGTAGGACGTTTTACGAGTGAGGCTGATGTTGAACAGGCTATTCATATTATTTGTAAACAAATTTTATATTTGCAACAAACGAACACATGATAAAATAGTCAGATCCGATCTTTAGTAGCTTTATACGATTAGACTATCGAAGTGACTCGTTGAGGTAGAATAATACCCGTTTATCGCGCAGGGATTGATCATCTATCTTAGTTCGTAAAAAGAATCTATTTAAAACGATTAGCTAATCAAGTCCCTAAATTCAATATAAATTTCAGATTTAAAGGTGGTTTATGAACGATGTAAAGCAATATAGTAGTGACAAACAGAGGATGGTTACTTTAAGTGATCAGGCAAGAGAGCATATTATTTCTTATTTGATTAAAAATAATAGGCATGGTATTCGTCTTTCCGTTAAAAAAACAGGATGTTCGGGTTTATCATATGTTGTTGATTATGTTGAACAACCCTCTGATAATGATTTGGTGATGCCAATACAAGATAGATATATCGTATGCATCGACAAAAATAGTTACCCCTATCTGAAAGGTATAAACATTGATTATATCAGGCATGGATTAAACTATAAATTTGTGTTTAATAATCCAAATCAAACCGGGCAATGTGGCTGCGGAGAAAGTTTTACTGTCGAGACCAAATAAATCTTCATTTTGCTAGTAACTTAATTTTTTTGCGATGGGTGGGTACAATTCGCAAAAAACATTTCACTATAGCACAAATTTAACGTAATATATGACTTAAGCTTCCGTTAATAAATGAATAGCATTAAATCAATGTTTACACTCTTTGTGATGGTTGTTAGTATATACCCCATGATTTTCGGCTTAGTTAGAAAATCTGAGCGGTATGCTTTGATTCTAGTTAAAATAGTATTTTGGAGATAATTATGAACGCAACAATGCAGGACGTAAAACAACAAAGCGAGGCGCTCTCACATCAAGTCGTTAATGCCGTTAAAGGTTATTTAAATGCACTTAATACAAAAGACGCCAACCTTAATCTTTATCAATTAATCGTTGAAGAAGTAGAAGCTCCTTTATTTCGTACAGTGATGGAATTAACTCGATATAACCAATCTAAAGCAGCTCGAGTTTTGGGTGTCAGTCGAGGTACATTGCGTACAAAGTTAAAGCGCTACTTTGACGATGAGTTTATTGGAACTCGTGAGCTATAATTTCTGGTTTTAGCCTGGCTATTCTGTTAGAATCGTCTGTGAAGTTGGTTAGGCAATCGCTCTTTGCAACAAGAGAGGAAAGTCCGGGCTTCACAGGGCAGAGTGCCAGGTAACCCCTGGGAGATGAAAGTCTACGGAAAGTGCCACAGAAAATATACCGCCTGTATTATCTTCAGGTAAGGGTGAAATGGTGTGGTAAGAGCACACCGCACGGTTGGTAACAATCGTGGCAGGGAAAACCCCACTTGAAGCAAGACCAAATAGGAATCCATATGTTTGATGAACATTACGCGCTGCCCGCGCGGGATTCGGGTAGGTCGCTTGAGGCAAACGGTGACGTTTGTCCTAGATGAATGATTGTCCACGACAGAACCCGGCTTATCGACCAACTTCTTTCATTTTTGTACATATAATTTTATTTCTACGTCTAATAAATATTCTTTAACGTTTTACCAAATAAACATAATGATTATTCTCTAATTCTATTTTGTATGATGGTCTGTGGTGAGTCATAAAAATTCTGTTACAAATGCTATAATTTTAACGTTGCTTATCAACTTCAAACCTCGATGAAAGATGAATAAAGAGCGATTAATAGTGTAAGCGAATATTATTTTGATGATAAATTAACTAGGTGCTATTTATGAAGCTTTGTATTGATGTTGGTAATTCACATATCTATGGGGGAGTATTCGTAGAGGGCAAAATAGATATTCGTTTTCGCCACGCTTCTAAAGAGTGTACTGCTGATGAATTAGGGATATTTTTTAAAAATGTTTTACGCGAGAATAATTGCTCCTCTGATGCAATTGCTGATATTGGAATTTGCTCGGTGGTACCTCAGTTGGATCATGCGCTTAAAACAGCTTGTCGCAAATATTTTTCTATTGATCCCTTTTTTTTACATGCAGAGGTTAATACCGGTTTAACTATAAAGTACCATAATCCTAGTGATGTAGGAGCTGATAGGATCGCCAATGCTATTGCTGCAAGCCATCTTTATCCAAATCAAAATCTAATTATTATTGACTTTGGAACAGCAACAACATTTTGTACTGTTACAGCGGGAAAACACTACTTGGGTGGTGCAATTTTGCCAGGTTTTCGTTTAGCCATGGAAGCATTGTCATCCAATACAGCTAAGTTACCGGCAGTAGACATTATAAAAGCGAACCAAGTTATTGGTCGTTCAACCATTGAAAGCATCCAATCAGGGCTTTTTTATGGTGCTCTCGGTAGTTGCAAAGAACTAATAGCTCGTATCAAAAGTAATGATGCTGTTGGGCAAGATGCCCTTGTGTTGGCCACTGGTGGCTTTGCGCACTTATTTGAACACGAGGATTTATTTCAACATTTGGTACCAGATCTTGTTCTGCAAGGTATTTATCTAGCGATAAACACCAATAGTTATCGATAAGCTAGGATTTAATCCTTCTCAGACTATCACCTCGTTCAAGCATAGTCATAGATCCCCGCGCTAGGAGCTTTGATAGTATGATCATGCCTTTCGCGGGAGAGGGTTGGGGCGAGGGAATGGTATGGATGGTCATTGACGACGAGATATGGTCTTGTTTAGACAAATGACTTCCAAAGCCTAAAGACTGGCATGGTGAACAAGTATCACCCATTCTTCTACTTTCTTCGCCTTTTTATACCGTTTCTTTAGTTACTCTAGATAAAGCTCCATCGATAACCTCCTCATAATCTCGGTAACATTATTTATGATGCAATTCGATCTAAAATGCCCAGGTTTAAGAAAATGACAAAGTATGATATATTGTTTGGTTTTATTGGTAAGAGCACAATTAAATGCAGCCACTCTTAAATATTGCAATCAATGCTGCCCGCCAGGCTGGCGATATTATTGTCCGCCATATTGAGCAACTGGATCGAATAAAAATAACGACTAAACATGCAGATGAATACTACTCTGAGGTCGATATTAAAGCTGAGCAAGCTATCATCAATACCATTCACAAAGCCTACCCTGAGCATGGCATTATCGCTGAGGAAAGCGGCGTATATCATGAAGATGCTGAATCTGTATGGATTATAGATCCTCTCGATGGAACAACCAATTATTTACATGGTTTTCCATTTTATGCAGTCTCTATTGCTTTACGCATTAAAAATCGTATTGAACATGCAGTTGTTTATGATCCCTTACGTCATGAATGCTTTTCAGCCAGTCGAGGAAGAGGAGCACGAATGAACGATCATCGCATGCGAGTATCCAAACAAACAGCTTTTAGCTCAGCCTTGCTAGGCACTGGATTGCCCTTTCGAGATCCGAGCATAACCCAACGCTTCCTATCTGGTTTTGAAGCTCTAACAGGAAAATGTGCAGGAATTAGACGAACCGGTTCAGCTGCTCTTGATTTGGCCTATGTAGCCAGTGGTCGCTTAGATGGATTCTGGGAACTCGGTTTAAGGCCATGGGATATTGCAGCTGGTTCATTATTGGTACAAGAAGCAGGAGGATTGATTAGTGACCCTCTCGGCGGCGATGACTATTTAAAACATGGCGATATCGTTGCAGGAACACCGAAAATATTTAAATCAATGTTGCAAACACTTCAGCCGGTTCTAAAACCTAAAATCTAACTGTTTAATAACCTCTTAAACGACTACTAATCATGAGCTCTGCGATGAATATTGCAAAGCTCTTATAGCAGAATACCCATCGGCTCGATCACTTTTCTAATTTTAATTTACTTATTTTACGCCCCAACAAGTAGCTGACGGGTTGGTTGCAGAACCGGTAGCTGTTTTAACATTAGCCTGATTTAAGATGAGCGATGTACACAACAAATCACTACTTTGCACCCCTATCGGCGTGGCTGTGAGCGTATAAGCGGTGTTGCTAAGATCTGCATTAATTCTATAGAATCCTTGCGGAGAATCAAAAGTTGATGAAATATTTGTACATCCAGTATATGAAAAGCTCACAGCATAACACCGTTCCAAACTAACTTGCGTTTGACTCAACGCATTTATTGCATCTGATCTCCGTGATTTATATAAATAATTGACATACGAAGGATAAGCAATAGCAACCAAAATTCCAACAATTGCTACTACTATCATTAACTCCATTAAGGTAAATCCCAGTAATCGTTTGACAGTGTCTGGTGCTTTGCTCATCATCATTCCTTTTATTGTATTTGCCACCAACCAACGGTACGTTGAGCACCACCGGTTAAATTTTGCGATGGCGGTGGATTAACTACAGTTGATTGGGTACCATTAGCCTGAGTCACTACAATAACGGTGTGTTTATAACTATTTGGCCCTAAAATATTGGGTGAAGATGCATAATTATTGGATAAACCAACACCTACTGCGTTATTACCATTATATTGACCGACACTAGAAAATTGTCCATTTTGTATGGTTCCAATTAGTGGCTGACTAAAACCACCTCCTGTTGCATAATCAACTTCCAATAGCATGGAGTAGAATGTTCCGCCACAGGTCGCTAGTGGTGGTGTATTTAAGGTAGTAACAAAAGCACCATTTACCAGCGCAGGAGTCGTCACGACTCGCTGCCCAGCTTGGGGTAGATCACTGAACCACCCCACCATATTGGTCCAATTGATAGGATTCGATGTCGACGTCAATATGGTCTGACTTAGTCCAGAATTAAGCGGCGTTACCAACGATAATGTTTGTTGTTGCAAATTACTACGGGAAAATCGTCCCATTGTATTAGGTTTATCCCAAATACCATAAATGGTTTGCGTGTTAGAGTTAAGCAAATCATTTTTAGTTAATAATTGACCTGTACCAAAGATTACGAAGAGACCTTGATTCTTAGGGTAATTAGGATTTAATGTCACTACAGGTGCGGTAGTAATTGGTTGTATAGTTCCCGATGAGTTGCGAGCTTGAAATAACAAGCGTACTGTCCAATCAGCTGGATTATTTTTACTAACATCCACAGACCATAGATTACCCTGCAAATCACCCGCATAAACATGAGTAATTGCTTCACCCGCTAAACCATGACTATTCGCGGTTGTCACACTAGACAATCCCTGAGATAGATCTGTATTGCAAGCGCCAGAAACCGATGCACAGAGATCTATTTTTCTAATTATTCCACCCGTCTGCGGATTAAGAACATAAAGGATAGCCTTGTTAGTGGCACTGTTATAACCGTTACCAATGAAGACTGCCGAGGTAAATGAACTGGTTGATGTTGAGGCTATCCTTGCAATTTGTGGCTGACTAAAGGTAAGCCCCATATCTGAATCAGTAAATTCCCAAAGAATATTTGCGGCAAGATTTGCATCAGACGTGATAGCAGCGGGATTAGTAACATCAATTGCATAAATGCTTTTCCCCCCAGCATTTTCGCCTCCTACCACTAAAGTATGCCACGTAAGATCTGAAAATTGTACATCTCCGCTCTGTGGCGAACCATCGACGTAAAACAAATGTGCTTGGTTATAACTAGTAGCAGTAAGATTTACAAGGTTATTGAATACCCCATTGGGAATAAAAGAGAATGCTTCGTTACCGTTGCTAGCATTAAATGCATGCAACATCCCATCATTTGCTCCAACATATAACATAGGCTGACGATTTTGTTGGCTAGCCATGTAACTATTATAGCTAGAGCTCATATAAGGCATGTTAGGTGCAGCTACATAAACACCCTGGCTACTAACTATATCACCTAAAATATAAGTACGATTTCGAAAAAGACCGCCGTTTCTCTGCTCCAATGCAGTATTACCGCGCAAATACTCTATTCTTTTGCTACCCAGAGTATCATTGGGTTGAAGCAATGCTTGTTGTGCGGCACTGATACTCGTCCAACTAAAGGGAACCCCCTTTGCTATCATTGGGTTCCAAGTTGCAATATCACGAGTATTCTGCCAGCCTAAGCCCTTTACTAAACTATTCAGGAGCGATTGGGCCGTCCATACAATATTCGTTGTTGGCATGCCCGTAATAGCATCCAAACGGATCGCACTGATGTCTCCAGTCCAATCCAGATAGGGCAAGGTACTTGACGTATATCCAGCTTGATATTCGATCGTATTATTATTAATTTGTGTAGAATTAACCGCTGCTGCTGACGTGTAAAATGAACCATTTTGTATAGCTAATAAAATACTGCTCAAACTGCCTACTAATGCTTCTGGACTCGTAGCCGGGAAATAATCGCCTGTTCCACCGGCTACAGCCATTGCAGTGAGTATTGCCGCTGCCTGTGGATTAAGAGATGGATCCACACCAGCACCTACACCAACTACATAAGTGAGTATGCCACTATTTTTTAACAACACTATTTGATTAATTGCATCGAGTAATGCCATATTGTTGGTTGAATCTAACGAGCCATCCGCTTTAAAGGTTGCAGTTACACCATAGCCTAGCGCAGCTGAGCTACCTAATGGTGGCCAAAATCTACCCGATAAATCTTGTGTAGGTAAGCCATCAGAAATTAAAATAACATATTTTTTTTGTGGACAATTACCACTGGTAATTCCTAAGCTAGGCAGATACTTATTCGCTTGCATGACTAAACCAGCAATTGGTGATTGTGTCGCTACTGCTTTAATCTCTGGGGTTGAAATAGAATTACTTTCAGGATTTAAATACGGAGTAAATTGACTAATAGCGCTATCGACCAATGCCGTTGTTGGAAATAGACCAGCAGATGTCATACCAACAACCATTTTTGCTGAATTAGCAGAGGCAGACCCCATATATCCAAATCCACGCTGCGCATATAACACATGCGGTGAATACGGGACGTAACCGGCATTAGTTGGCGATGTTGTGAATGAGTTATACCTAGAAGACGTCGTTCTGTTATAACTTATTCGGATATTACCTTGATTGTATTGAGCTAACGTGTAATAAGGCGGATACGGTGAGAGCGGACTAGGATTAAGGCTAGGCGTAGAATAGGTAAGAAATAATCCCAAATCACTAGGTAAGCTGGACAAATATAAAACATCATTAATATCCGTATCATCACTAGATGACTCTACCAGCATAAAACGATTATTTTGCAATTGTTCAAAACTATATAAATTTAAATTTACTAATGAACGACAATTGTTCAATACCGGCTGAGGAGACATGGTGTATTGATAACATGGGTTATCAGCATATTGCTTACCAGGCATTTTAGTATTAGTGAACGAGAATATCTTGCCTTGTTCAGACATGTAATAAACCATCGTACTATTGAGAGAGATACTCGAGGTGTTATAAGTAGCTAGTGCAAAATCGGTTGAGCTCATATAGGCATTTAAAATTCCCTTGATTGCAGCCTTTGCACTATTTAAACGACTAGGTCCATTGTCATATAATACTCCAGATGAATTAACTGTATATGGCGCTTTCCCACTTGCATCAGCCGCAACTAGCGGAGGCTTAAAACCTGGCGGAACATCAAAGGTGGCCGGTGAACTTGAACTGGTCAGTGGACTTTGCGCTCTTCCCCAATAACCAGAACCTGTCATGATTGCTCCACTCATGGTACCATCCATCGATTGCGAATTTCCTAGTAAAATTAATACTTGAGGAAAAACAGGGCTAGTAATCGTGATTGGAACTTGGGGTATCGATAACGGTAAGGGAGCAGCGTATATCAGGCGTTGAATCAATAATCCAGTTAAGAAAAAAGTCACGGCGATAGCGACTCGTGTCTTCAATTGAAATTGCCCGTATTTGCCACTGCCTTGTTTCATATTATCGATCCATTATTGAACACTGATTGTATTTTGTAAAATTACTGAGGAACCGGTATTACGGTCTGTTGCATAAGCGGTAATTCTATACACATGGCTAGGTACACGTGAATTCTGTCCAGGCTGGAAAACTGAAGGTAATTTTTCGATGATATAACTTGCTGCTGATCTTGTATTTCCTTTAAAACTAGTAACAACATCGGCAGCGTTTGACCAGTTGATAGTTTTCCATTTGGGTTGATTATCTCGATCGTATAAATAAAAGCCACTTGCATTTTTGATAAATGTAGTTGGATTATAGGTACCATTGAAAATTAAATTAGTTGCTTGCTGGAGAGCGGCCTGTGCTTTTTCAAAACTTATTTCATTATCTTTGGCATTGGCCGCCATCCTTGTTTGATTATTACTTAGTGAAATTCCAGTAACCGCTATAATCGTGAGAAGACATACCAAGATCAGTGTAGTAATTAGAATAAATCCTTTCATCTGTTTTGGATTAGTTGCCTTGCAGTCAATCATCAAGCATTCCTTAAATCGGCTGTAATTTCGTAGACGTAGCGCAAACGACCATCTTTAGGTGTATTAACCATAGTATCCAATACAGTATAGGATGTTTTGTTAAAATCGCCGGATCCCTGCTCACCTGCAATAAGAAAACCGATACGAACTGCATAGACTTGCGACCAATTTTTGACATTATTAGCGGTGACATACTGGGTTATTCCTTTATTATCGCCAATACCATAGAGAACTTTCATCACTTCAATACCTGGAACAAGAGGCTGTATATCCCAGGTTTTGCCATTATAACTGCCTTGCATTAATGCAGATTGGTCACCTTGGCTATAACCGATAAAAAATGCATTTTGCTGCACAGGGATAAATTGAGCACCATTCTGAAAATTGACTGGAAATTCTGTTGTTGCATTTTGCATAGGAGTACTACCGCTATTATGACCGATATTTTTATTCGCATTACTCGTGATATTAAATATGATAGATTTAGCGCAATCGGATACAGCACCAAAAGCTCCTACAGAACCAACATCTATTGGGTTTAAAAGCGTAAATGTGTTACTGCCATCAGCAATCGATGTAATCGTTATGGGTTGGCTTGGAGGAGCTGCGCCAAATACCACCAAGACATCACTACCCTTTTGAACCTGCCCCACTAAACTTGTATCTAAATTTGGCAACCAATCACTAGCATTATTACTGTTTGAATCATTAACCCGACTGATCGTGATTGATGAACTACTACCACTATAACCATAAATCATGGTTGTAGTATTACCAAACAAACCTAGTGGAGGTGGTCCTCCATTTATAAGATTAGAGATAGCAGTATTCATCGAACCACATCCCAAATAGCCCGCCGATCGGATAATAGGGGTAATCAATTGACTGATTGCTGTCTCGACATTTAAAGTAACATTTTGAGAGTTGGTCGTTTTATAAATTTGTGTTTGTGCCAAATAGACTTGTAATACAGCATAATTAATAATCAAACCTAAAGCGATAGCAACCATAAACTCAACGATTGAAAACCCTTGGGAATTAACATTATTCATAATATGCTCTGTATGATAAATCGTGCCATAGATGTTGCCTGACCGGTCGTCGTATCGTTATTGGCGCCAACAAGAACACCAGCAGGAGAATCATCCCACTGAACGGTCACTGTCACCAGCCTACCCCCACTATTATCAGCAGCTGCCGTATCGATTGAACCACTAGCATTGGGCAATTTTGCTAACTCATTAGTCATCCATAACCAAGTATCGTAAGCGGCCAATTGTGTTGGCGAACAAGTTGCACGATTACATTGTACGGCAGGTTGCGCCACACTGGTTGGTAGCCCATTAGCGCCAATATTACTAACATTATAGCTACCCGATTTTACAGCAGTTGGATTAGCGCGCATTTTATCGAACATATTATAGGCTGATTGGACGGCAATCTGCTGAATATAACTTGAACTGCTAGTTCTACTGGATACCAATAACAAATTAGCAATGGCAAGCATACTCAGTGCTAAAATGACAATGGAAATCAATACTTCCAATAAACTAACCCCACTGAATAATCGGCTCCTGCACAATAAAACAGGTCGCATTTTTTTCTCCTAAGGACAAGTTAGCGGGGCACTATTCCAAACTGATTGCCCAGGCACATTACCGGACTGAATAAATCCACTTGCCATAATCGTTAACGAACGAGCAAATTGACTGCCTCTGGTATCACATAAAGTAAAGTTGCTTTGACTACCCACCACACCTTGGCTATTAAAAGTTATTCGTGTGGCTAATGATTTAACTGTAATTTGTTCTGATAGATTCTGTTCGCTTTTAAGTAAGGTCGGCGCATCCGAAGATGGCTGGGTTATCACGATCCAACCATTTGTCCAATCATTGCCACATTGCACTGAGTTGTTTGCACTGAAGGGACATATGGTAATAGTCGTATTGTTATTTAATGCTAAATTACGGGCATAATGTAATGAATTCACTAGTGAATGAACATTAGCGGTCAATCGGCTATCTAAGATCTGTTTATTAAACGATGGAACAGCTATTAACGTTAAGATCAAAAAAATGCATATTGCAATTAATAACTCGATAAGGGTAAATCCCCTTCCATGTAAGAAAATAATCATGTCATGTTGTGTTATTAGTAGGTTTGTTTACTAAGTATAGAAGAACTATGAATTTTTTCTGGTTAAAAAATCTCTCCCTGACAAAAAATCATGATTTATCAAGATCATGGCACCCGGAAACTCAGGAATCATCAAATTTTGAAAAAAGACCAGTCATGGAGATTGAGTTTTATCGAACAAAGCAATCGGATCTTACGAGGTTAACATAACAAAATTTGTACATGAAAGCCTATTCGATCCCGCGGACAAGCCACGGGCCGAATTGAAAGTCATTAAAACCCGCTCTCTTGTGAGCGTATACCAGGTTTAATACCTAGAGCAGTTGGTAGTTGTTCTGCCATTGCTGTACCAATATTTTTTGAAAATCGCTCCAAGACATTTTCTTTAAATGTGTAATCAACCATTCTTTCAATTTTAATAACGTCCCGAGCTAATTGACCGCTACTTGCAAAACCATCAATTAAACCACGTTCCTTAGCTTGGGTACCAGTCCAGAACAAACCAGAAAAAGTATCGTTATCAATAATTAGTCGTTTACCTCGTCCCTCTTTGACTTTAGCAATAAACTGCTGATGAATCATATCTAGAATAGTTTGTAAAGTCTTTTGCTGTTCAAGATTCATTGGAGAAAACTGATCCATAAAACCTTTATTTCGACCAGCAGTTTGTAACCGCCTAGTCACGCCAAGCTTACGCATAGCATCGACAAAGCCAAAACCATTATAAATTACACCAATTGAACCCACGATACTGGCAGGGTTAGCATAAATTTCGTCAGCAGCGGCAGCTAAATAGTAAGCAGCTGACGCACAAGTATCGACACAAACCGCATAAATTTTAATCTTAGGAAATTTTTCGTGATAATGGCGGATAGCACTGTACATATAATCAGCTTGCACAGGACTTCCTCCTGGGCTATCGATACGTAAAATAAGTGCTTTCATATATTTATTGTCATACGCTTTTTCCAAGCCTTTTGACAAATTATCACCACTTGCTTCCTGATTAGCAAAGATAGTACCCTTAATATCGATTAAACCAACATGAGGTTTAGTCAGACTACTTGCATCGTCATTGGTTACCATCATCAATTGATAACTACCCCAAAGAGCTATTAACACTAATAAAATTCGAAGTACCCAGCGCCATCGACGCTTACGTTTTTGTTCGCGCATGTACTCTAATACAATCTTATTTAATACCAACTGTGAATCCGTATTCTCCAAATGAATATTCATAAAACCTACTTGATTTAAAAAAATTAAACCTTATTTTACGGGAGATAGATCATAAATTAAATGCCAGTGGGTCATAAAAACCTTACTGGTTAAATTGTTGCTTACAATTGAATAAGGGTATTCTTATGCGTATAGATAAACTCACATCCAAATTTCAAATGGCCCTAGCTGATGCACAATCTTTAGCACTAGGACGCGATAATGGTTTTATCGAACCTGAGCATTTAATGAAAGCGCTTCTAGACCAGCAAGGTGGTAGCTGCAAACCCCTATTATCAAAAGCAGGTGTCAACATATCCAAGTTAAAAACTAGCTTAGATCAAGCATTAGATCGTATGCCAACAATTTCTGGTACTAGTGGTGATATTCATCTATCTAATAGTCTTAATCGTCTGCTTAATGTTACTGATAAATTAGCACAGCAACGTAAAGATGATTATATTTCTAGCGAATTATTCATTCTGGCTGCACTCAAGGATACCGGTAATTTAAGTCAATTCATGCAACAAGCTGGTGCTGATCTCAAAGCAATTGAACAAGCCATCGAGCAATTACGCGGCGGAGAAACAGTGAACGATCGAAATGTTGAGGACCAACGACAAGCATTACAGAAATACACCCTCGATCTGACAGAGCGGGCTGAACAAGGAAAACTAGATCCAGTGATTGGTCGTGATGATGAAATCAGACGGACGATACAAGTGTTACAACGTCGTACTAAAAATAACCCTGTTTTGATTGGTGAACCGGGAGTTGGTAAAACAGCGATTGCTGAAGGATTAGCACAACGAATTGTCAATGGTGAAGTTCCCGAAGGTTTAAAACATAAAAAACTTCTCTCCCTTGACATGGGTGCATTGATTGCTGGCGCTAAATTTCGTGGTGAATTTGAAGAGCGTTTAAAAGCAGTCTTACATGATTTGGCCAAACAAGAGGGGCAAGTGATACTGTTTATCGATGAATTACATACCATGGTTGGGGCTGGCAAAGGCGAAGGAGCTATGGATGCAGGAAATATGCTAAAACCAGCCTTGGCACGAGGGGAGTTGCATTGTATAGGAGCAACAACACTTGATGAATATCGACAATACATAGAAAAAGATGCAGCCCTAGAACGCCGATTCCAAAAAGTACTGGTTGATGAACCTACCGTTGCGGATACCATTGCAATCTTACGTGGCCTTAAGGAACGTTATGAAGTACACCATGGCATTGAAATTACCGATCCAGCTATAGTTGCTGCTGCAACTTTATCGCATCGCTACATTAGTGGTAGACAACTTCCTGATAAAGCGATCGATCTCATCGATGAGGCTGGCAGTTTAATTCGCATGGAAATTGATTCTAAGCCAGAAAGCTTGGATAAGCTCGACCGACGTCTAATACAACTTAAAATAGAACGTGAAGCGTTAAAAAAAGAACATGATGATGCCTCTAAAAAACGCTTGGTCGATCTCGAAGAAAGTATTACTGAATTAGAAAAAAATTATGCCGATCTGAATGATATTTGGAAAGCAGAAAAAGCAATTTTGCAAGGGGCGGCTCATATTAAAGAAGCACTTGAGCAAGCTAAAATTGCACTCGAAGCAGCTCGCCGTTCTGGTGATCTTGGCAAAATGTCAGAATTACAATATGGGCGTATTCCTGAATTAGAAAAACAGCTTGGCCAAGTTAACCATGATGTACCCCAAGACACCAAATTAGTACGTAATAAAGTTACCGAGGAAGAAGTAGCAGAAGTCGTTTCTAAATGGACAGGCATCCCCGTAGCCAAAATGCTAGAAGGAGAAAAAGAGAAACTATTACACATGGAAGATGAAATTCATAAACGATTAATCGGACAAAATGAAGCCGTTAGTACTGTGGCCAATGCTATTCGCCGTTCAAGAGCTGGACTATCCGATCCTCAAAAACCGATCGGTTCTTTTTTATTTTTAGGACCAACTGGTGTTGGTAAAACAGAGCTTTGCAAAACATTAGCTTCATTTTTATTTGATAGCAGCGAAGCTATGATACGCATTGATATGTCAGAGTTTATGGAAAAACATTCAGTAGCACGATTAATTGGTGCTCCACCAGGTTACGTTGGCTATGAAGAAGGTGGTTATTTAACGGAAGCTGTTAGGCGTAAACCCTATTCTGTTATCTTGCTTGATGAAATTGAAAAAGCTCATGCTGATGTATTTAATATACTCCTGCAAGTACTAGATGATGGTCGTTTAACGGATGGCCAAGGAAGAACGGTCGATTTCCGCAATGCAGTCATTGTGATGACCTCCAACCTTGGATCGAATATCATTCAAGACATGGCTAGCAATAATGACTATGATCCAATGAAAGAAGCTGTTATGGCATTGGTCAGTGAACATTTTCGCCCAGAATTCATTAATCGAATTGATGATAGCGTGGTATTTCGTCCACTCAATCAAGAACAAATCGCAAACATAGCAACCCTACAAATTAGTTATTTATATCAACGCTTACACGATCAAGGCATAGAGTTACACCTTGATCATGAAGCATTGCAATATTTAGCTACAGCTGGTTTTGATCCTGTTTACGGTGCAAGACCACTAAAAAGAACCATTCAACAAGCCTTGGAAAATCCATTAGCCCAGGCACTATTAAATGGACGCTTCAAATCAGGAGATTTGATCACAGTAACGGTAAACGATGGTCGGTTACATTTTTAAAAAAGCTAGAAGCCAAGTATTGTCTTTTGCCAGTCGTTAGAGTCATCTAGCGATTGGCTGGAAATGTAGGTGAACTGCAAACCTTTAGTTGTTAATCTAACCTTGATTTGATATTCATCAAGCCCCTCTTAAGTATTAAATAAGCCATACGATTGAGAGTCACAATATTAACCGTTCTAATCCAGGTAAAAAAACTTCCAGCAAAAATAGCGGGAACTGGTCATCCATATTAAATTGAGACAAGCGTGCCCAAAGGTGATTAGCACGTTCATGGAGGGTTTCATCAAGCCACAAATATTCAGGAGCTTGTGGAGTAAGTGCATATACCTTAAGGGAAAACCGTTTAATTCTATTATTATCAAATAAAAGCTTACCCAATGATTCTTGCCGTAAACGCTGAAAAAATGCGGGGTCATGCAAGTAAGTTGTCTGAGGAAGAATAGTACGAGCATACCAGCAGGGCTCTCGCTGAAACCACATTACAATTTCGCGGTGCATGACCCAGAGAGATTTAATCTGCAAAGTATTTCTGTCCCAATCATTAGGCTGCAACCACTGTTGCTGTAGTATTTCCAATCTAGCAGGCCCTATTTCCTCCTCTAGCTTTGTGGTTATGGCACTTTGGTGGCTCAGCCAGGGCAGCAAAGATGGTGGAGGAAGGCCAGAAATCTTAACTATATCAACGTTTAAATCCATACGAGAACCATAAAAAAATGATTGCCATTTTAACGCAATTTAGCGCAGAATTCATGAGCCTGGCTTGTTCTGTCCACGGCTGTCGCATTAAAATTTAATCAATCTGTTGTAGGTTGGGCCTTTTCTCAACAATAGGGTTATTAACCCTCGGATTAATTTGACGAATAGTTAGAAATAAGATCAACTGTCA
>JBMLTO010000078.1:0-8495 GCA_049239925.1 Legionella sp.
GTGGGCATATCCAATACTATGGTGTGTCGCACAACTCCAAGGCCGTTGACAAATTCATCCACTCGCCTACGCGTAGCGACTTCGTGGCGTCCAGGAAATGGCCAAGTTAAAGATGAACCTGATTCCAGGATATACAGCTAAGTACAATGTGCATATATTAGTTTATGATGAGGTTCATGAAACTGATGTAGAGGCTGCTCGACGTGAACAGCGATTCAAAAATCCAGACCGGCGTGCTCTGTATGAAGAAATTTGCCGCTGGTTAAGAGAGAATGGATGCCGCGAACAAGTCGCGGCACGTAGGCGGAAGAATGAATTGTCAACACGCCCTAGGTTATCGATTCATCAGGCATTGTAACATTGAGCTCAAGTACGGCGTTATCACCTGAGCGTTCTAAATTAACAACAACCTTTTCTCGGCTGATAGGAAAATATTTAGCAATGACTGCTAATATTTCATCTTGTAGCTTCGGCATAAAATCAGGCGCATTGCGCTGTGAACGTTCATGGGAAATAATAATTTGTAGCCGTTGTTTGGCTACTTCCGCTGTAGCATTTCTCTTACGAAGATAACTGAGTATGCTCATGCTAAAATTTCCTCTTTATTTTTGCCAAATATACGGCGTAATAAACCTTTACGTTCGTTATGAACAAATCTCATCGGTTTTTCTTCGCCAAGGAAACGGGCAACTGCATCTTGATAAGCAAGGCCAGCATCACTTGTCTCATCGAGAATGACTGGAGTACCAGTATTGGATGCTTTTAGTACAGCTTTTGATTCTGGCACTATACCGATTAGAGGAATTGCCAAAATTTCTTTTACGTCTTGTACCGAAAGCATTTCACCTTTTTCAACTCGATCTGGATCGTAACGGGTCAGCAATAAATGCTCTTTAATGGGTGCTTTGCCTTCAACAGCCCGTTTAGTTTTGCTTGCAAGAATCCCTAAGATACGATCAGAGTCACGTACCGATGAAACCTCGGGGTTCGTCACGATGATTGCTTCATCGGCAAAATACATTGCCATGAAAGCGCCTGTTTCAATACCTGCAGGAGAGTCACAGACGATATAGTCAAATTCTTTTGCCAACTCGTTAAGTACAGATTCTACTCCCTCGATAGTTAATGCATCTTTATCTCGTGTTTGAGAAGCGGGTAGTACATAAAGCAACGGTATCCGTTTATCCTTAATGAGAGTTTGTTTAAGATTCGCTTCACCATTGATAACATTGATGAAGTCATAAACGACTCGACGCTCGCATCCCATAATGATATCAAGGTTTCTTAGCCCGATATCAAAATCAATGACAACGGTTTTGTGACCTCGTAATGCGAGTCCAGATGAAATGGCAGCAGATGAAGTTGTTTTCCCAACGCCACCCTTACCAGATGTTACAACGATAATTTTAGCCAACGATTAGCCCTTCCTGTTAGTAGTTGCCGCGACATCAATAAATTAAAGATAGTAATTTTACACGTTTTTCTTTACTTTATTCAACTATTTTGCTAAATAAACTGATTTTAAAGTTTTTTTAATGTGTTTTTTTTAATATTTTGTCCTTGTTTTAGAACATACTGTAAAAAAATTCAAGGGCATTGTCCTGACTTATCCCGCTAGGCGCTTCTTTTTACTTAACCAGGTTTATAGATACACTCTCGCTCTTTATGAAGCTTGCTATTGCCAATTAAAGTATCTATGTTTTTAATATCATGTTTCGAGGTACTTTTACTTTTAATCCCCATGCATGACTGTTTCCTTCTCTAATCTTTTTTTTGCGAATCGAATTCGATCACGAACCAACAGGCATGTCTATTCTTTATGATGGATATACCCCTTGTTTTATATATCTTTCTTCAATATTTGACGGGATAGGTCAGGACCTGCCCCCTTTGATTTTTGTGTATAAATTTTACTTAAAGTTAACTAATTGGATAAAAAATAAAGGGAAAGACCTTGCCTATTGGTGCCTCATTTATTCTTCTTGTTTTTAATAATTGTATTTATTTGCTTGAAAATTATCATTGCGATTCAGATTAAATCTTTATGGTCTATATTTAAATCATTAGATGCCTTTTTATGCTTTTCATGAAAAATAAATATCTGGATGCTGCTTTATCGCACTATAAAGAAAATATGAATGATTGGCTTGTTGATAAGGCACGGGCATTAGGCTGCTTAAAGCCAATCAAATCAACAATCAACCAAAATCAGTTAGCATCGATTAACAATATCCAACAATGGGAGACAATAAGAAATGCCATTATTAATTGCAAAGAAGATATTGCCGAAAAGCAATGGTCTTGCGATTCTAAAGAAAAGTTAGAATTGTTTTTTGCACAATTATTTTTATATGAAAAAATGATTGAGGCTGCAGAAAATTACTTATTATCCAAAGATCCCGATTTATTGAATGAAAAATCAAGAGACAGGATTAATTTTTTAACTGAACAGTTATTGCCACAGCCTAGCCGGATCCTTGATGTTAACCATGGTGAAAAAAACAAAAGTTCTGCGGCTATTGAAATCTCCATGTTTAACAAATTGATGCTGAGCGTCATGCGAACAATTAGAGACTATGGCAAGATAAAGCCAGAACTTGAATGTAAAAGTCAAACTAAACTCATTCCTGAAAAAAAAGATAATCGACTAAACGGTGATATCTATTATCCCATGCAACATGTTATTAAAAAACAACCTACCTTTTATACTTGTGGTGATGCTTGTGCTGCAATGCTTAATCATTTTCAAAAAATTGAAATCTATGCTGCGATAAAACTACTAGAACAATTAGAAGCATCACTACGAAAAATGGATGAATCCATTAAGCAGACAGATGAATATCAAGCTTGTCTTACTAAATTAAAATTTTATGCCCAATTTTTTAAAAAAACTAAGATTATTTTAGATCAGACGTACCACTCTGTTCAGCATAAAAGTTTGTCGAAAGGCTTTAGAACCGAAGAAGAGTGCCAAAGATTATACAATATTTCATGTGTTAGGCGTATTGAACATAAAAATGCGACTTTAAATTTACAGAGCAAAAACAATTTTGTAGATGCATTGAAGCAGTGTCTCTATGATGCCGGTCCCTTGATGGCTGAAATAAATACCGGAAGCCCTTTTAATGACCATTTTGTGATAATTAATGGTGTTGTCAATGGAATGGTTTGTTATGCAGATAGCTGGAATGGCCAAATTAAGCAGATGAGGATAGATGAGTTTGTAGAAATGATGACCTCAGAAGAGTTAAGTGGGTTAATCGGAGTCAATTACAAATACAAGCATGATATTGATTCGTTGAGAGAGCAAATTGATAATATGGCAAATACCTTGGCTACACAAAAACCACGTTTAAATGGCAGCTAGCTAATTACGCTAAACCCTGACTATGTGCAGAAAGTATTCAATCGAATTTTTTGAGCCCTTATGCACTTGACCTACTCCCTCTCCCGCACTAGGAACTTTGTTCGTATGATGATGCCTTTCGCGTACGACACGAGGTCGCTATACAAACCGTTGCGGCAGATGGCCACCTGTACGCAACCTACTGTTTGAAAATTCTCTCTGGTCCCAACAGTTTTGGACTGATTGCATTGGTAATCTTAAATGAGGGGATTGCTGAGCCTTCGACCTTAATAACTGCCATTAACAAGATAATGCTGAAATTATCTTATAAATGAATGTATAATTTGCAATTAAAATTAACCAAGGGAGTATGGTAATGTCATTGACCAATATGCAACAAGCATTGACTTTTGACGATGTTTTATTAGTTCCCGGCCACTCAACTGTCTTACCCAAAAAAGTCTCATTAAAAACATATTTAACTCGTGAAATCGAATTAAATATGCCACTAATTTCTGCTGCAATGGATACCGTTACTGAATCACGTTTAGCGATTGCTTTAGCGCAAGAGGGTGGTATTGGAATTATCCATAAAAATCTTACTCCACAGGCGCAAGCAGAACAAGTGAGACGAGTTAAAAAATTTGAAAGTGGTATGGTCAAAGATCCCATTTCGGTGTCTCCAAATTTATCAGTTAAAGATTTATTAGACGTAATGGCTAATCATCATTTTTCCGGTGTTCCTGTTGTTGAGGGAGAGCAGTTAGTTGGCATAGTAACCAGCCGTGATATCCGTTTTGAGACGAATCTATCATTGCCAGTTGCAGCGGTGATGACACCCAAAGAGCGATTAGTAACTGTGAATGAAGGCGCTAGCCGAGAACAAATACGAAGTCTTCTGCATAAACATAGGCTAGAAAAATTATTGGTTGTTAACAGTTCCTTTTGTTTGAGAGGCTTGATTACTGTCAAAGATATACAAAAAGCAAAAGAAAATCCTTATGCTTGTAAGGACAGTTTTGAGCAACTAAGGGTGGGGGCCGCTGTTGGCGTGGCTGAAGGTACCGATGAGCGTGTTAGCGCATTAGTTGATGCTGGAGTTGACGTAATCGTTGTTGATACGGCACATGGTCATTCTCAAGGTGTATTAGATAGAGTCCGTTGGATTAAAAAATATTTTCCTACCGTGCAATTAATTGCCGGTAATATTGCTACTGCTGCTGCAGCTAAAGCCTTAGTTGACGCTGGTGCTGATGCAGTAAAGGTCGGTATTGGTCCTGGTTCTATTTGTACAACCAGAATCGTCACAGGGGTAGGAATTCCACAAATTACAGCAATTGCTAATGTTGCTGATGGCCTTAAAGGCGCTGTACCAATTATTGCAGATGGAGGCATTCGATTTTCGGGTGATGTTTGCAAAGCACTAGCTGCTGGAGCTGACACGGTCATGCTGGGTGGTCTATTTGCTGGAGCGGAAGAGTCGCCAGGTGAAATTGAGCTTTATCAAGGTCGAACTTATAAGAGCTATAGGGGAATGGGCTCTATAGGTGCAATGGTTCAGGCCCAAGGATCTAGCGATCGTTATTTTCAAGATTTAACGCAAGGTGCTGAAAAATTAGTACCTGAAGGGATCGAAGGACGCGTTCCTTATAAAGGACCTGTGCAAAATATAATTCACCAAATATTAGGAGGATTGCGTTCTTGTATGGGGTATACGGGCTCTTGCACGATTGAGGCGCTGCATGAGCGAGCTGAATTTGTTAGGGTGACTAATGCTGGTATTCGTGAATCACATGTTCACGATGTGAATATCACCAAACAAGCACCTAATTATCAAGTTGAAGAATAATGTGGACTGCACATTAATTCCCTAGACCATTATTGGCAGAACGTTTTTATGAAAAAAATTATGCAAAGACCCATTATCATTTTGGATTTCGGTTCTCAATATACTCAGTTAATCGCTAGACGAATACGAGACATGGGGGTTTATTGTGAAATATATCCTTACAAAATGAGCGAAACATTATTCATTGAAAAAAAATCCTGCGGTATTATTCTATCTGGTGGACCCGCAACAGTGACATTTGCAACCAATCCATCTCCCCCTGATTGGGTTTTTAATTGTGGCCTTCCCGTGTTAGGTATTTGTTATGGAATGCAGGTGATGGCTGTTCAACTAGGTGGACAAGTATGCACCTCAGCTGTACAAGAGTTTGGTTATGCTGAACTGCGACTACATGGCACATCAACGTTATTTAATAACATTTCGGATCGAACCTCTACAGGCGGACAATTGTTGTTAGACGTATGGATGAGTCATGGTGATCAAGTGACTCAATTACCGCAAGGTTTCGAACTCATGGGTGAAACCGAGAATACTCCTATTGCGGCTATGGCTAATAAGGCACGACATTGGTATGGTGTACAATTTCATCCCGAAGTAACACACACCACTCAAGGAGCCAATCTATTACGGCGTTTTGTTATTGATATTTGTTGTGCGGAGAGCCAATGGACAGCAACCAATATCATTCAGCAAGCGATTAGCAATATACGCGAACAAGTTGGTCAACAAAAAGTGCTATTGGGGTTATCGGGTGGGGTAGATTCATCCGTGGTAGCTTGCTTACTACATAAAGCCATTGGCAAGCAATTAATTTGTGTATTTGTCGATACTGGTTTATTGCGTTTTAAAGAAAGTGAACAAGTTTTAGCTATGTTTTCCGGGCATATGGGGTTAAATATCACAGTGGTGAGTGCTGAACAGCTATTTTTGAAAGCATTAGATGGCATCACTTGTCCAGAACAAAAACGTAAAATAATTGGCCATACTTTTGTTGAGGTTTTTGAACAGCATGCAGCAGCTATTCCTGATATTAAATGGTTGGCTCAAGGCACTATTTATCCTGATGTGATTGAATCCGCTGGAGGAGATTTGACTGGATCGGAAGTGATTAAATCCCATCATAATGTTGGTGGTTTACCATCAAAAATGAACCTTCAATTACTTGAACCTATTCGTGAACTATTTAAAGATGAAGTGAGGAAAATAGGGTTGCAGTTAGGGTTACCACACGAGATGATTGATAGGCATCCTTTTCCTGGGCCAGGGCTTGGCGTTCGTATTCTGGGCGAGGTAAAAAAAGAGTATGCTGATATTTTACGAGCCGCGGATGCAATATTTATTGAAGAGTTATATGCAGCAGGCCTTTATCACAAAATCAGTCAAGCATTTGCTGTTTTTTTACCTATTAAGAGTGTAGGAGTAGTTGGTGACGGTCGGCGTTATGAGTATGTAATTTGTTTGCGCGCTATAGAAACAATCGATTTCATGACGGCACATTGGGCTCACTTACCGTGGGATTTTTTAGCTAAGGTTTCTAATCGCATCATTAATGAAGTTGCACGTGTGTCCCGAGTGACATACGACATCTCTGGTAAGCCTCCCGCTACTATTGAGTGGGAGTAAGTATAAACAGCATTTTATGTCAATACGCCCTAGTATCGATGATGCTGGTGAGCCGATTGATAAAGATTCAACGCATTTGCGCTCAAGATATCTAAGGTATCATGCATTATTGTATGGATGCTTTACTGACCGATAACTAATTTTCCATACAGCTTAGAAGCGTTTTTATCGTGTATTTATACAAGATTACTACCAAATGGACATAATGATGTGCTCTGATCAATTTTGGATGCGGAAGGCCTATCAGCTAGCTCTGCACGCTCAAGCTCAAGGTGAGGTGCCTGTTGGGGCAGTGTTAGTTGATGAAAATAATATGTTAATAGGGCAAGGTTGGAATCGAGTTATACAAGATCATGATCCTTGTGCCCATGCTGAAATGATTGCAATCAAAGCTGCTGCGAACCTTCTTGGTAATTATCGTTTAGCTAATACGACTCTTTATGTCACACTGGAGCCATGTTGTATGTGTGCTGGTGCCATGATCCACGCGCGGATAGCGCGGCTAGTGTTTGCTACCCGAGATTTTAAAGGTGGTGCAGCTGGTTCGCTATGTAATTTGTTACAAGGCTATCCTTTAAATCATAGGATACAAATTGATGAGGGCATTTTGCAACGTGAATCAGAAAATTTGCTTAGGGATTTTTTTTCTGCCCAGCGAAGGCTAGGTTAAACGATTTCAATGACACTACAAGCAGGATAAAATCTCGAGAAATCGCTATTGTTCGTTTGCTAGCGTTAGCAGCAAACCTAAAGAAGACCTACGGTTTCTTTAGGTTGCTTGCTTCGCGCTCTTCTTCGCGTAGCGTTAATATTTCAACACCATCATCCGTGACTAGTAGAGTATGTTCCCATTGCGCGGATAAACTATGATCTTTTGTTACTACTGTCCAATTATCCGGTAAGAGACGAGTATGGTGCCTTCCGATATTAACCATCGGTTCTATTGTGAAGGTCATACCTGGGCGCAATATTTCGCCTGTTCCTGGTGTTCCATAATGTAGCACTTGTGGATCTTCATGAAAGACTTTTCCTATGCCATGTCCGCAATATTCCCTGACTACGGAACAACGGTTATTTTCTGCATGGCGCTGAATTGCATGTCCGATATCACCTAACCTTACGCCAGGTTTGACCATATTGATGCCAATAAAAAGACATTCATGAGCAATATTAATCACATGAGCCCCTTTAACAGAGGGTTTTCCTACCATAAACATTTTGCTGGTATCACCATGATAGCCATCTTTGATCACTGTAACATCGATATTAATGATATCACCATTTTTTAACGCTTTGTTCCCAGGGATACCATGACAAACAACATGATTGATTGATGTGCAAATAGACTTTGGAAAACCATTATAATTCAATGGGGCAGGAATAGCTTGTTGGTAGTTAACAATATATTCATGGCAAATTGTATTTAATTCTTCAGTGGTTATCCCTTCTTTTACGTAAGGGCCAATCATTGTTAGCACGTCTGCTGCGAGCCGACCAGCAATGCGCATTTTTTCAATTTCATCTGTAGTTTTGATTGATATGGGCATAATAATCTATTTGAAAAATTTCAATGGTAACACATGCAAAAAGCTTGGCAATACAAGGGAGCAATAAACTGCAGGGGCTGTCGCATTAAAATTTAATCAATCTGTTGTAGGTTGGGCCTTGGCCTGTAGG
>JBMLTO010000079.1:0-13394 GCA_049239925.1 Legionella sp.
ATTTTTCAACTGGTGTTTTTATAAAAAAAGGATCAATTTTCGATTGGTGTTGACACTGTCTTAGCTTTTGCATGTAATGCCATCTGTAGTGTCTGAATTTTATTAGCTGGTGTTGGTAGACTTTTGTCAATCACCCTGTTCTCTCCACTTATTGCATCGTCTTTAAACCAGGGCTACTTCCCTCCACCGGCGTTACCCGGCTTCATCGGTACTACTAACCCATCCGCCATCTATGTTGTTCAGTATCTGTCCCTCACGGGCTTACTGTTTAATGGTTGCCAGCCATTCACGACATAGACTTCCCCTGTTGAGCATATGTCCTCTCTTGTACGTGCTATCACCACTACCCCGCTGGCACCAATGCGTTCATATGTTACTCATTCCCGCGTTGACATCGATCTTCCCCTACATTATGGAGGGTCGATTACCAGATTAACGTTTTCGGGGCCTGCTTAGTGTTCGCTGCGCGCTAGGCCCGCACAATCGTTGACCACCTATCGTGGTCTTTTCTTTGAATGCTTTAGCCCATTCGTTGCCTCCTGAACTACTCCAAAGTACTTCCGGCCGGAGTAACAGTTGCCGGGAGGGATTTGAACCCTCTGAACATACGCCCCTTAGCAGGGCGCACATAATGCAGCAATGGAAAGCTTTTTTCATACCCTAAAGACTGAGCAGGTGTACTTTGAGCATTATTTAACTCGTGAACAATAGAAGTTTTCTATAACCGTCAGCGATTACATTCTACATTAGGATATGTAACACCAAGTGATTTTGAAGCCAAGGGCAGCCAACACGCATGCGATATAACATTGCCCCTCAACCCTCATGCGAAAATTAGACTTGTCATCTATTTGATGTTGTAGCATTATCTCATTCAGCTTAGACCACCGCTCATCACTGAACATCAGTCTAGCCATTGCAAACTCGTTTGATAGTTGATATTAGAATCGTTATATGATGAGTTTGCTATGATTAATCAACAGATTAGGGCAATGAATCAGGTTCATCGTTAACTTGGCCATCTCCTGAATGCCGCGAACAAGCCGCGGTAGGTGGGTGAATGAATGGTCAACATGCCCTAAGATGTTACCTCTAAACTCAATCGGGAAGGCTCTGATTATCATGCTAACAATTTACACGCAAAGCCAAACAGACATCCATGCAGTAGCAATTAATGCCGATAACAAAGAGCAGTTAAAACATGCCTTATGGATCGATCTACTATCACCCACAGAACTTGAAGAAAATATCATTGAACAGTATTTGAAATTGGAAATTCCAACTAAAAACGAAATGGACGAGATTGAACCATCAAGCAGGCTATATGCAGAAGATGATGTCCTATTTATGACCACCAATATGGTGGCACAATCAGATGATCCTGAACCCAAATCTGATGCAGTTACGTTTATTTTAACAAAAAATATGCTTATTACCGTTCGATATATCGAGCCACTATCCTTTAATTTATTTATTAATCAATTAAAACGAGCTAAAATAAAAAACACTAATGCGCTTCACTTATTAGTTGGTATTTTAGAAACAACAACTGACCGCTTGGCTGACATTCTAGAAAAAGTTAGTCTAAAATTCGATCAAATCTCTCATACAGTTTTTCGAAGCAACGAACATAATACAGGAAATGAGGTCAATTATAAAAACCTCCTGCAAGCTATTGGCAGCAACGGGATTCTAGGTACGAAAATACGCGATAGCTTGGTATCTTTCATACGACTCATTTCGTTTTTGGAACAAAAACATGCTGCAACATTCGATCACGAAATAAAATCTAGAATCGCGGTGATGAATAAAGACATTCATGCTTTGAGTGACTATGCAATTTTCATATCTTCTGAAGTTAATTTTTTACTTGATGCCACCTTAGGCATGATCAATATCGAACAAAATAATATCATAAAAATTTTTTCAGTAGCAGCCGTTATATTTTTGCCACCGACGTTGATTGCAAGCATTTATGGCATGAATTTCAAACACATACCAGAACTTAGCTGGCTGGCAGGCTATCCTTTTTCACTGTCTATGATGGTAATTTCAGCATGGCTGCCTTACCAATATTTCCGCAAAAAAAAATGGTTATAATTAATAATTGAATACAGCCCGCTATCCATGATACCTCTAAACGATACAGCGAATCTCCGAACGTTTTCCTAACACAGTATAAATAGCCATTCGATGTATAGCGGGAACTAGCAAACCTATAAACTTATAGCTTGATGAAGCAGACGTCAGTTGACGTCCATCATATTAAAACTTATTTTATCTATTGAAAATTGATACTTCTGTGCTATATAAAGAATTAGAGCTGCTGGTTATTCAAGATCTGACACTAGTCAAACAGCTCTTATTCTTTCAATTCATACAATTTTTATTTTTAGGAGTTGTATAACATGAGCAATAAACAATTTTCTGAGCGCTTAAATAAAGAACTCGATGAAATCGGCGTTCCACAGCGCAGTGATGAACGAATCGTTGTATTTTCAAAACTAATTAAATTACCTAAATTTAAAGCAGAAGCTATTTTAACTGGCAATGTTGTGCTCGAGCCACAGCTGTTGAGTTTACTAGCCAACGAGCTAGAAGTGAGTGAAGACTGGCTAGTAGGTAAGAGCGATAAGCGACAAAATTAGCCCTGATAATGTCGCCATGCCAGTTAACCATAGAAACGAGTATTGATACTTATTGGCTTAGCATGTTTTTCTAAGTATTCAATAATCTTGCCTGCGATATTAATTTGAGTGGTTTTCTCGATGGCTTCAAGCCCGGGGGACGAATTAATTTCAAGTATCAAAGGACCATTACTTGAACGCAACAAATCAACACCAGCAACTTTCAGACCCATCGTTTTTGCGGCAGCAATGGCAAGAGTACGCTCTTGAGGGGTTAACTTAACTTTATGAGCTTTTCCACCCTGATGAACATTAGCGCGAAATTCCCCCTCCTTCGCTTGACGTTTTATTGCGGCCACTACTTTGTCACCTATGACTAAACAACGAATATCTGTTCCTCTAGACTCTTCAATAAATTCTTGTACAAGAATATTAACACGCATTTCTTTAAAAGCATTGACTATACTAACAGCTGCTTGATGACTATCTGCTAAAAAAACTCCTTTACCTTGCGTCCCCTCCAATAACTTAATCACCAATGGAGCACCACCGACCATACGAATTAAATCATCAGTATCGTCAGGAGATTGTGCAAAGGTGGTCATTGGCATAGGAATACCCTTGCGAGCCAATAATTGTAAAGAACGAAATTTATCCCGCGAGCGAGCAATTGAAATGGATTCATTCAGAGAATAAATACCCATAGTCTCTAGGTGACGAAGCACAGCCGTACCGTAAAAAGTATTGGAAGCACCAATACGAGGGATCACTGCATCGAAATGCTCTAGTGGCTCACCTCCTCGATAATGAACTTTTGGGCATGAGGCAGCAACATTCATATAACAATACAGTGGATTAATAACTTTCATTTGGTGACCAGCTTCACGTCCAGCAGCCAGCAAACGCTGATGCGAATACAATTTGGGGTTTGTCGCCAATATCGCGATTTTCATGTAATTAACGTTCCTTAGTTAATAAATAATTAATGTATAGCTTGATTCGCTGGAATAAGAATAATACCTGTAATATTGCTAGCGCCCATAAACCAGATGGTTTGAATGAGTGAACAAGTGCTCATACGCGATTAATTAGTCATTTTCCGCTATCAATTGATAATCTCTAGCCAATATTTCAGCTTTGTGAGGGGTCGTGAAGAATGCATTGAGCTCCCCGCGAGGATTAAACAAAACTAGTGTGGCAGTATGTTCAATATTGTCAATCTGTCTTATCGATTGATCGGCATGAGTATCTTGAGTATAGGCAATACCTAACTCCGCCGCGAGGCGTTTAATAGCCTGACGACTGCCTGTAGCAGCATAAAAATCAGGATGAAATGCGCGAACATAATGACCTAATCTATCCAAGTTATCTCGTTCCGGGTCAATTGAAATCATCATTATAGTTGGTAAGTTTTTGGCACCACTAGCAACGAGACTATTAAGCATTTTTGCAAGTTCCGCCATAGTTGTTGGACAAACACGGCTACAATTAGAAAAACCAAAAAAAATTAATGTCCAATGCCCAAGCAAATTAGCATTTGTAAATGGCTTTGCATCTATACCCGTTAGAGAAAATGATTTGATTGTTCGAGGATGATCTAGATAGGTAGCCTTTAATTCAACCAAATCAGTTACCTTGTTTAGCCGATTAGCGTGTTCTGAATAATAAAAAGCAATTAATAAACCGGCAAGGACTATTAGTGTAAACACAGTTAATCGAATCTTGTTACTCATTTTAAACATATTACTCTCTTACAAATAATGATCGATTAACAAAAATAAAAATAGTGCCATCAAATAGATAATCGAAAATCGAAACGTACGCATTGCGACAATTGGTCTCTCGCTTCGATATAAGACAATAGACCAATATAAGAATCGAGCGCCTAATAGGAGAGCAGCCACAAGATAACACCACCCACTCATGCGTACTAAAAACGGCAATACACTGACTACCAATAATAAAATTGTATAAAATAAAATATTTAATTTAGTATACTGAATACCGTGGGTGACCGGTAGCATAGGTATTTCTGCATGCTGATAATCATCAAAACGATAGATTGCAAGAGCCCAAAAATGGGGTGGCGTCCAAATAAAAATGATTAAAACAAGGAGTAGCGCTTGCGGATCCAACTGATTGCTAACAGCGGTCCAACCTAATAGAGGCGGAGCTGCACCCGCTAAGCCACCAATAACAATATTTTGTGGTGTCGCACGCTTAAGATAACCCGTGTATATACCAGCATAACCAATTAATGACATAAACGTTAAGATAGCAGTGAGTCCGTTCACCATATAGGCTAAAATAACAAGCCCCAATAAACCAATAACAATTGCGAATAATACAGCCTGCTGTACTGAGATTCGTCCAAGTGCAACCGGTCTTTGTTTAGTACGCATCATCATGGCATCAATGCGCTTATCGACTAAATGATTAATTGCCGCAGCGCTAGCAGCACATAAACCTATCCCCAATAACGCGGCACAAACAACAGAGAATGATAGTCGATAAGGCGATGCTAAACACATGCCGACCACAACAGTCAGCAGCATCAACGCAACGACTCTTGGCTTACAAATTTCCAAATAATCACGCACTAACAAGCTGAGCTGTCGGCTATTGGTGCGAAGCATCATAAACATCCCCTCGCAACAAATAAAGCATAGTAACCATAGCAGCCAAGAGCAATGCAGCACAACCATTATGAACGACAGCACTCCAAAGAGGCAGCAAGAAAATCACATTAACCACACCCAAAACGAATTGCAATGATAAGATGGTAATGACAACGATAGCAGCTGTACGTACACGATTGTCATTCATCCGAATTAAAACGACTAATGATAAAACGAACACATATAACGCTGTGATTAAAGCACCTAAACGGTGAGTAAACTGTATAGTAGCCCTGATATCACTATCCAGTAAACCACCTTGATAGTTTGCTCCCAACGGAGACAATACATTGAAGGCTTTTAAAAAATAGAGGTCAGGCAACCAATTACCATTGCAACGTGGGAAACCTATGCAAGCAATCCCTGCATAATTGGAACTAACCCAACCGCCTAAAGCAATTTGCATAAAGGTAATGATTATCCCCAGTATCATCCAAAATCGCCATTTAGGAGAAGCATATAATGGTGGTCGATTATCACCTAACTTTAATCGGTAATAACAAAGGGTGACAAAAATTAAAATGCCTCCTAACAAATGTCCCATAACAACAATAGGTAGTAACTTCAACGTGACAGTCCACATACCCAAAGTTGCTTGAAATATAACAAGAGCAACCAGTAAAGAAGGAACCACTAAATACCGAATACTACTACGATAAACCATCAGGCTAGCAACAAAAATAATCGCTATTAACAATCCTAAAGTACCAGCAACATAGCGATGAGCCATCTCAGTCCATGCTTTAACACGTTCAATTGGAATTTCGGGAAACTTGTTTTGTGCCGAAGCTAATGTACTATTATCCGAGGGAAGTACCAAATGACCATAGCATCCTGGCCAGTCTGGACATCCTAAACCTGCATCAGTAAGTCTCGTATAAGCGCCAAGCATTACGACAAATAATGCTAACAATAAAGCAATAGTGACCATTTTACGTAGGTGTATAATCTGCATCGGACTCATCACTCTTTTGAAGACAATAGCTGTTTAAGATCATGATAAATATCATTCGGTTTAACATCGCCAGGATAAGATAGTACCAAAAAACCATTTGGGTCGACGATATAAGTCATAGCAATTTTTGGCAATTTATTGTGATAACGTCGATCATCTGTTGCCAATTTTAACACATGTGTATCTATTTCGTGTAAAGAAGTTCGGATACTAGCTGGAATTATTCCGGCATTCGGCCCAAGCAAAAGCCATGAGTCAACACGATACAAGCGGCGACCTAGCGCTAATCGTGCTCTAGCCACATTATCAAGCCCATTTAAGCATGATTGATCACAAGTAACGGGGCTCCAAAAAACCAAGTTCCAACGTCGCTTTGCAGCCAACTGAGGCAATACTAGAGGCGAATGCACCAAAGTTCCTCGATTTGTTCGACCTGAAAAGAACCAATTTGAATTCTTATAAAAGAAATAAGCCGCCACCCCTGGTGCTACAAAGACAAATAAAAGAATGATCATTAACACGGAATTTTTATAATTAGTATTCATATTTTTTAAAACTCAAGCAAAGAAATACTATCAATGAAGTTATTGCCATAGCGAACCATTGTACAGCATAACCATAATGACGCCCGGGACTTGCAGCAATAATCGGCCATTCACGAATAAAACCAAAGTTTTGACTTTTATCCAAGCGAATAGTAAACGGATAAATTTCTTTATGCAAAAATTTACTGATTGCTGCCCTATCTACAGTTTCTACGATTGCTATATTCGGCTGTAGTTGCTCGAGTACTTCACCTAGCAACCAAAAACTAGCTGAGGGAAAATAAACAGTACCCATCAGCTCAACTATTGAATCAGGTACGCTAATTAGAGGAAACGGTACCTTGGTCCTATCAGCAGCTAGCCATCCTCGATCAACTAGTACTACTTGATTATTAGCAAGCAGCAACGGCGATAAAACATTATAGCCAAACTGATGATTGTAATGCTGATTATCAAGCAAAAGTATTTTATTTAAAAAATGACCTTGGACTGTAATTCGTTGATATTGTTGAGGTTGCTGGTTATTTGGACTCCATGCACGCGGTGGCTGGCGGGAACGCATCTCATAGGTAAGTAGCATTTGTTTTTTTTCAGATGCACGTTCTAATTGCCAAAAACCTAGGCGCACAAAAAGACAGATAATAGCTATGGCCAATACCATGAAATACCCATTTACAATAAATCGTCTCTTAAAAACAAGTAAACCAATTATTTTTTTATCGTTCATGATATAACCCTCAATATTGTATTCAAGTTTTATAGAACTTACAAATACGACAAGATTTTCTTTAATTCTTTAAACAGGTAAATTAACCCTATCAGTTCGTTAGTTTAAATCTCCTCATTAAACCTATTTTGGCTTTGAGCTTGGTATTTTTTACAAATCCTGTTGTAATAACCTACTGAATTATCACTCATGGGAGTATCGAGTATGCTAACTAAAATCCTCATTGTTATGGTTATGTTAGTCATTTTATTGGCATTAGCGTCTGGATTAACTTCGCTGATACGCAACAAAGATAACGGTATTAAAGCAGCGATAGCATTAAGTTGGCGAATTGGACTGTCGTTAATATTGTTTATTTTTTTATTCATAGCCTTTCGTTTTGGCTGGATTATACCCCATCAACTTTAATTGAGATTACGATTCCTGCGTCGTGAAAAATTCTTTTATGCCTAGAAAGAATGGGGCATTTACAAAAGAATTTTTCATTAATTTATTTTGTTAGATAGCATTCTATGTTCTACTACTTTTTTAAGTACTAGGCAAGGAACTAACATGCAACGCATATTACTAGGTTTGCTAATCATCATTTCAAGTTATACAAAAGCAGATACGATCGATCATTATATGAATATTGCTAATAGCATCCCGCAGATGGAAATAAAAGCAGATCCTCAATCACAAGCCTGGGCAAGATCAGCTCGTAATATACTCATCCTAACCAGTGAAAGTATTGCCGAGAGCCTAGTATTAGCCAATCAAACAGCAACCACTCAGGGTAAACCACTTTTTTGTTTGCCAGCCAATAAAGAATTAAATGCCACTATAGTCAATGACCTCATACAGCAAACGTATAAGGAGATGATTACTCAACAAAAGAATAAAGACACAATGACTGTGTCTGAAATTGCGCTACAAGGCCTCACTAAGACATATCCCTGCTCACAACAAGCTACCGACAATTTGAGAGCATCACAAGAAAGTAATTAAGTTAAATCGCTGGGGCTTGACTAGTCCTGAACAACACTAATTGTTTTGCAAGCGTAATTAAACCTAGCAATGACTGTGCCACCGCTTGCATTCGGATATCATGCCTATTCCCAGTCCACAAAAAACATTCACTTTTGGTTACCAAACCTTCGGCTGCCCAGGCAATCCATACGGTTCCAACAGGTTTTTGTTTACTACCACCTGTCGGACCTGCAATTCCTGATATGGCTACACTGAGCTGTGCCCGACTAACAGCCAAGGCACCATCAGCCATCGCACAAGCAACAATGTCACTGACCGCACCATGTTCAACAATCAGCTGATAATCAACACCCAGAAGCTCTACTTTAGCCTGATTACTATAGGTTATGAAACCACGGTCAAACCACTGAGAACAACCATCAATATCGGTTATTGCGGCAGATAAGCTGCCTCCCGTGCATGATTCAGCTACTGTACAATACAAGTTATGAGGTAGTAATACCTGCTTTAACTGGCCTGCTAATTCTAATATTTTTTCTTGGATCAACACCATTCATTACCTATAAAAAAACTTCTTGTAAAAAAGAAGTCATTGCTTGCCATGATCGCCTCGCCGCTAATTCATTGAAAACAGTACCCAGTTGGTAATCATTTGCAGCAGGATTAGTAAATGCATGCAGTGTTTTACCGTACATATGAATCTGCCAATCGACACCTGCTGTTGTCATCTCATCATAAAAGTTACTGAGCTGCTGCTCAGATACCATAGGATCTTCATAACCATGCAAAACCAAAAGTTTAGCGCTAATTGGTTTAGCAGCAACAAGATTAGAACCATCTAATAAACCATGAAAACTCACTGCTGCACAAATGTCTGCTCCACTTCTGGCAAGATCTAAAGCACATAAACCACCAAAGCAAAAACCTATAACAGCAATATAGCGCCGATTAACTTGCCTTAACTCACGAACAACATTATAGGCTGCATTAACTCGTTGAAGTAATTTGCTTCGATCCGTTAAGAAGGGTTCAATGAGGGTTTGTTTCTCTTCATTGGAAGCGGCAACAAGTCCCCCACCAAACATATCTAGAGCAAATGCGACATAACCCAATTTTGCTAAATGATCTGCTTGTTCACATGCAAATTGATTACGTCCACTCCAGTCATGGATCACAATCACCGCTGGTCGAGGTTCGTCTATCATGCGGTCATAGGACAAATATCCTAGCAATGGTTGATCACCATCGAAATAACGGTACTCTTCACTCAATAGCATAAACATCTCCACTATACATACTAACGAAATAATCAATACAATAATTGTTTTAAATTAACGATGATTTAATTGCTATCAGCCTTCCTACGGGCGATCAAGTTAACGGAAGCCTGATCCGTAGGCATGACCAATAATTCACTGATGTTGACATGTGGTTTTCTAGTCGCGCAGTACACAACGGCTTCAGCGATATCTTCTGCCAATAAAGCAGTCATCCCGGCATAAACTGACGATGCACGCTCAACATCACCTTTAAAACGCACTAAACTAAAATTAGTCTCGACAAAACCAGGAGAAATGGTACTTACTCTAATGTTACTACCCAATAAATCCATTCTTAGGCCCTCAGATAAGGCCAGTACTGCATGTTTTGTAGCACAGTAAACAGCACCTTTGGGATAAGTTTGATACCCTGCAATTGAACCTATGTTAATAATATGGCCAGAATTTTTGCCAATCATTTGCGGAATCACTTCACGGGTCACATACAGCAAGCCCTTAATGTTAGTATCAATCATTTGATCCCAATCATCAACCGTTCCATCCTGCAAATGATCTAGACCCGCTGCTAAACCTGCATTATTGATTAAAATATCAATATCTTGCCAATGACTCGGTAAAGAATATAGTGCCCTTTTTACCGCTACGCTATCGCGAACATCTAATTCAAATGGATAAATATCGATCCCATATTCACTGATTAAATCCTCAGCCAATGTTGCTAATAACTCTATTCTTCGAGCACACAATAATAAATTGGCACCCTGAGCCGCAAATTCTTTTGCACAAGCTAAGCCAATGCCGCTCGATGCACCAGTAATAAATACATTTTTTTTCTTCAACATAAAAGTTATTCTCTCATCAATTCATCTAAGCAAAGAGCCCTATACAACTAATCGTCCAACATCGTTAGTCTATAACCAAGGCTAGTAAAAAGCATTATTTTAGATCATCTATATTAATAGACATCACTAGCCATTAGAGATTAACCGTCATTCAGCTACGAAAAAATCGGCATTAATTTTTTTATAGATTTTTTTGAATTCATCTAGACTAATCGATAATTTTTGACAGAGCTAAACTGGCTGAGATGATCAAGAATGCTAGAAATAAAAATTATGTTTTTGGATTAAGCTCAAACCATTTGTTTGTTATTTTGAATCATTGTGAGTATAATTCAGCCTTTTAAAACTATTAAAATTAATTTTTATAATAATTTTTATAGCCAGGAGTCATCAATGACCTATAAATTACTGAAGGAATATTTTAGAACATCAAAAGACAAATACTTATCCTTGTTTTTATTAATAACTATTATTGGATCCGTTTTTGCACTAGTCTTTATCATGTCACTCTTTGCTTCATGGTCAGTAGGCTTTTGGGCTGCCATTAACGCTGCTAACATGGCTTTGTACCAAGCAAGTATTGGCACATTTGTAGCATTATCTGCAGGCTATATATTAACCAATATTATACAAGATTATCTGATTGGGCTGCTAGCAATCAATTTACGGCAATGGCTAACAACCAGACTTGTTGGTAAGTATACCTCACAACAAAGACATACCTATTTGGAATTATCTCGTCATCCTAATGAACTTGAAAATCCAGCTCAACGTATTCAGCACGATGTACACATTTATATAGAGCAAGGTATATCTCTTAGTATTAACCTGCTTCAATCGTTATTAACTTTAGCAACATTTTTGGGGACTCTATGGGTTATCGGTGGGTCTATTACCATTTTTGGATTAACCATACCTGGTTACTTGGTATGGGTAGCTGTCATTTACTCCGGTATTATCACGACATTAACCCATTTTATTGGTGGTTCACTTGCCCAGTTCACCAACAACCAACAAAACTTAGAAGCTGATTTTCGTAGTGAATTGGAGCATTTAAGCAATGATGCGGAAAGTATTGCTCAAGATAGAGGAGAAATTTATTATCAACAATCGCTCGTAAACAGATTTAAAGCCATCCTTAGCAATTCATACAATATTCTGAAAATTAGAATCAAACTCAGTGCGTTAACTGCATTTTATCAACAAGTCACTCAGATTTTACCTTATATTCTTGCAGCCCCACTCTACTTTACAGGCGCTGTTAATTTAGGACAGTTAATGCAAATAGGTATGTCTTTTGGAGAAATCCAACTAGCCCTTAGTTGGATAAGCACCTGCTATGAATCACTTATTCGCTTTAGAACTAGCGCCGCAAGATTATCATCGTTAGAAAATATTCTCGATGATAAACCCATCACAAGCGCATCTAGCAAAGCAATTATCACAGAAGCTATTGATTCTAACGAGTTATCTGTCAAATCACTCAATATCGCCTATCCATCTAGTACTAATTTTATGATAAAAAACTTAAATCTAACTTTTAAGTCAGGTGAGGATACCTTAATAAAAGGCCGTTCTGGCTTAGGAAAAAGTACTTTATTTAAAATTTTTGCTGGGACCTGGGAATATGGTGATGGAACAGTATCCGTATCGCGAGGTAAACGCATGTGCTTCTTGCCTCAACGACCATCTTTACCAAATGATACCTTAAAAGCTATCTTAGCATACCCTGAACCATCAACAACTTATACCGATGAGGAATATCAGCAAGTACTCAAGGATGTAGGTGATCTAGACGACCTTCTTGACCAATTAGATGTTAAAAAAGATTGGTCTAAATTATCATTAGGACAACAACAGCGGGTATCATTTGCTCGTGCTCTTTTAAAAAAACCAGATTGGCTATTCTTAGATGAAGCAACAGCATCTTTAGACGAAGAAAATGAAACAAAAATGTATAACTTAGTAAAAGAACAATTGAAAAACACAACTTTTATAAGTATTGCGCACCGATCAACTGTAGAGCGTTTTCATAGCAGAACAGTCAATTTTACCATTGATACTGACAGAAATTTTATTGCAGATAGAATAGTGGAAACTGTGGCTTTATGATAGAAATAAAATCATCTTGTTCAATAAAATTAGACCTATAGAGTAGAGCTGCATCCTTCGTTAGTTGTTCGCAGCCCCCCCTCGTTAGAACCCGGGTGCCCTATTAAGGCACCCGGCTCAAGATAAATACATTCACAGTTCACTTATGCTTTAGAAAAGCTTGTGGTAGATTTTTGCCCGAGGAAACTTAATCAGCTCCAAGTACATCTGAAACTGCCCCCAAGTGAATGTCTTTCGCTGACTACGTCGGTTTAGCCACTTGCATAATATCCTTTTCACCTCATGGACAAAGTTGTCAACGGCCTTGGTAATCTTGCTACCATAAAGCAGGGGTGTCGCATTAAAATTCAATCAATCTGTCGTAGGTTTGGCCTTTACCTAACCATAACGTATTGAAATCCAAGGTTACAGCTAAAAATCCTTGCCAAAATATAGTCATAGGATCGAGCCTATGCGCTCAAGGAATTTTATACCAGTCCAAACCACATGCAATATCGTAGATTGATCATTCCAGGCACATGCTATTTTTTCACGGTAGTGCTTCAAGATAGAAGTAGTGATTGATTAATCCAAAGAATAAATGAACTACGCCAGGCATTTAATCAGGTTATTGAACGTTATCCATTTATAATTGATCTAGATTACATCCACTACAATCC
>JBMLTO010000080.1:0-5074 GCA_049239925.1 Legionella sp.
AACCTGGGAGCCTAGGACTATGGTGATAAAAAACCTGGGAGCCTAGGACTATGGTGATAAAAAACATGGGAGCCTAGGATGCATACATCTAGGAGCCTAGGACTATGGTGATAAAAAACCTGGGAGCCTAGGATCTATCGAACTCTTTTTAACTTCAGAATCAACAACAATGGCTACATTTCCAACATTATTATCACTAATCAATCCAAATCCAAGCAAATTCTTGCAAAACTTTCATTCAATGTCAGCAAATCAATCTTCCGACAACAAATACAGAGGTTGGTGTTTCACCATCAACAACTGGAATGCCGATGACGAGGCAATCCTCGCAACTCTTGGCAACAAACCCAGTACAGTTTGGTTGATTTATGGTAAAGAAATTGGAGAGTCTGGCACACCACACCTACAAGGTTATGTGTACTTCAGACATCAAGTACGCCTAAGTAGTCTCAAAAAAGCGCATAAAACCGCTCATTGGGAACCTGCTCATGGCAGTCACGCTGCACAAGCTCTATACTGTAAAAAAGGAAATCAACCTAAAAGTGAATGGTTATCTGATAGAGAGGAAGGTCCCAATTACGGTTTAAATGCTGATGTTACAGAATTTGGAGAAATGCCAGCAAAACCTCATGAAAAAGGTGGTGAAGCAACTAAAGTAAAATGGGATACCACTAAACTACTAGCAAAAGAAGGTAAGTTAGAACAAATTGATTCCGAAATCTACATCAAATACTACAATACCCTAAAGAAAATTCACGTTGACAATCTACGTAACCATGCCTCCATTGATGCACGTTGTGGTATTTGGATCTACGGTAAACCTATGATCGGTAAATCCCGTTGGGCCCGAGAAAAATACTTAGACACTGAAGGTAAATTATACTGGAAGGCTATCAACAAATGGTGGGATGGTTATGCAGGTCAACCTTATGTGTTATTAGAAGACATCACCCCAAATATCAAAAACTTAGCAGGTATTGGATACTATCTAAAGATTTGGGCTGATCGTTACGCTTTCAACGGCGAAACCAAAGGCTCTACTATTAACATTAGACCTGAACGAATTATTGTCACCGCAAATTATACAATAGATGAAATGTTTGCTGGTCTCAATGATTCTGAACTTCTTCTCGCTATTAAAAGTAGATTCTATTTCATTGACTTCAATACTCTCTACAATGTTAGAACAATACCTAGTATGTTACAAACTAATACTTTTTCTAATGGTACAGGATTGAATTATATGTATGATGATTATGACTTCGAAGTTATCAATAATTCATTGCCTGAAAGAGAAAAAGAAATTGGACTTAAACGATCTTTGCCAGTTCAATCACTCGAACTGTCTACTTCAGATAATATAAGTGTATGTAGTTCTTTAAGTGATGATGATTATGAAACCTTAGTATCTTCTTCTACATATCATAGACACAAACAGTTGGACGCAAACGATGCAAGTGTTGTGTCGAATCAACATGGGAACAAGGAGAACCTTGGGATGAAATTGAAGCAGAATCCGACATCGGTGAAGATGATGATGGTAACAGACGACATGATGAAGAACATGGAGAATGGAATGAATTCCACTGTTCCTCACTTGCAGAGGCCTATGCGGAATACAATGAATGGTTACCGTGCCTTGGCCTCGATAATGAACAAATACTCATCGATGCTCGAAGAGTCGGAGGTGGAGAGCTTGTGTTCTGCGCCTGCGCAGAGTGTTGGCCTTACTTCAACGCTCCAGAAGACTGTGTTAAGCTCGCAAGATGGGACACCTTGTGCGACACCTCAATCTGATGATGAAGGTGAAAGTGTAGGCAATGATATGGAAGAAAGAAGTGACGTTGGAGAATACGACTTAGAAGACGATTTCATTGCTTCAGAAGATGAATTTTTGAATACTAATGTAAAAAAACGTAGAATAACCAATCCCGATGATCCTTGGGATGATTGTGTAGGTGAATGTAATCCACCATGTTGGAATTGTGGATTTGTATATGGAAGAGGAGATGAATATATAAAAGATATAGGGTGGAAACCACCAAAAATTTCAAAAAAAATTGTTATTAACTTAGACGATGAAGACAATTAAATTAAACAGTAATAATTACACCGGAACTATTTACATAAAATGGTGCAGCATTATCCGTTGATTGACCAAGCAATGGGTTGCATTGTCTAATTATCATTTGAGACTGAGTAATTACCGCAGCCCCAAGATTACTGTAATTAAAAGAAATTGTTTGATCAACATTACCAGTAGTTGGTGCAACCATCCAGCGAGAAATGAACACTGACATACTTCCAGTGTTAGCATTAACTGTTGACCCTGGAGCATCACCAGCTAAGTCATTAGACGCATACAAATCCTTCCAAGCAGTAACATTACCACCAGAAGTGGTAGGAATACTAAATGCGGCAGGAAAACTATTGCCTTCAATAAGAATCTGAATTTCAACTAAACCGCTGAAATAATCAGGAAACGTAATGTTGACAAAATTATTGCCGGGTTGAGCAAACGAAATTGGAACTGAATTTTGTTGCATAAACAACGGTGAAGTACCAAAAGGTCTAGAAACGCTCTCAGTGCCATTTGTTGACACCACACGATACTCTGCAACATTAGCAGCTAAAGCTGAATATAATTTTGGTTTACTTAACTTCACTTTATATTCAACCCACAATTCACCAATTTGTTGATTGTAAAATGCATTTGGAATGTTTACCATTGCAAGTTGAAAAATACCCAAATCAAAGCTTTTCAAATCTTGTCCATACATGACAGGTTGAGAACGAATATATTTAGTTCCTGTACCTGCATTTTTGTCAGGATCGCACTCAATACCATGAGTTTGATCATCTGTCACGCGCCCAGAATTTGCACCATGATATTGCATCATAGTTTCCTTATTAGTAAAAGCGGGCGAACCTGCATTGTAATTAGTTGCCATAATTAACGTACCAGTCGCACCAGATGAGTTATTTGACGCAGAAGGGTCAACAGTGCTTTTATAATGAAAAATCAACTGAATAAACTCATACTCTTCAAAATTGCAAGCAATTTGCGATAAATAAGGAAATTGCTCAGCTAAACCAGGATTTAATGCATAACTTGCATTAGTGAATGCAGAAGTATTAGCTCCAAAAATATCCTGCAGATATTCACAATGAGAAAAAGTTAAACTTTGTGTTTCATCATTAAGTGAATCAAATTGAGCTGAACTTCTTCCACCTTCAATCAAGTTATTATACATTCCGCGGCCAGAATACAATCCGCGACCAGAATACAAACCTGAGCCAGTCATGGCTCCACCAGCAATGGCACCAACAGCTCTTTGAACTAACGCATCCCGAATTTTGCGTCCAGCTTGTTTACCTACCGTTGCACGCCAGGCTTTTCCCAAACTGTACTTACCTCTTCCAGTAAAACCTGTTGCTCTACGAGCGGTTTTTTGATCAGCCGTCGCTGAACGGTAAGATGAACCAAAATTATCAAGAGAAAACTGAGTGCCACGCTTAACATAAGCACGAGCATATTGTCCTGTGGCAGATCCAGTAGGATACATAGAAGCCATCTTACGCTGGATAGCAATAGCTCTTTTAACTCTCGCATCCCCGCTCATTGCTGATCTTGCTCTCTTTACCATTGTCTTCTCTTGATCCACAACAAACACAGTGAATTATAAAAGATCGTATTCTCAGAATAACGGACATAAAAAAAATATGCCAGAGCACAATAATAAATTTTGGCTCTGGCTCAGCAGCCCTATAGGTAATACTGTACTATAGGGTGCTGAGCCAAAACACTTTTTTATCGGTTAAATTACAAAATGTCGCGCAAACGCTCACAAGACGATCTGTATTTCGATGAAGGTGGAGCTAAGCGCAGTTTAACTCATTGGAAACTTGCAAACCAATGGAAACGCGACTTTGGTATCCTTCCAGATGAACTTGAGAGTGAACCCACATACAATGAGGAAGGTTACGTAAAACATCCTAGGTACTGGTATTCTGCAATAATGCAGTCAAACCTAGGTCTTAGACAAATGGCGCAGAAAAAGGAAATACCTCTAATATTAACAAATGATATGCCACCATTTTGGCAAAGATTATTACTCCAACCATATAATTGGCTTCCCTTCAACGAAGATATAACTGACAAGGAATTCCCACAAAGAATGAATCCTCAATACGCTGCATTAATTTTAAACAAATTAAAAACAACTAAAATTAATAAAAAAACATTATTTAATTGGGCTATGAGCAATTCAGCGAAAAACAAACAAAAAGGTGATCTTGGTGAATTCTTTGTTCATACAATACTAACGACTGAACTTGGACCGATAAAAACGTTTAACAATAAAATTAGCTTTCCAGCTCTAAAAGAAGACGGTGACCCTATAGATATAAGTTTCAAATATGACAATATCTACGTCCATGTATGCGTAAAAGCCTCAGCTGACAAAATGAATACACTAGCGTCTAGTCCATCCTTTTACTATAAAACTGATAACGACCTACGCTTACCATATAAAACCATAATTGTACGTGTAAGAATCAATGAATTAGATCTAGATAACCCTATGGGTCCACAATGTAGTCTTTATATGGCAGTAATGCGTAACTTTGATGTAATTAGTTAGTGTGGTCTTCCGCTTCGCTCCAGAGCCACCTCCGCTCCCGCGTCCTTCGGCTTATGGCCGGCCTTCGGCCGTCCAACGGTCGGCGCCAGCGCCGACTCTCGCTTCGCTCGCCCGAATGGCGGTGCGCTCCGCGTCGCAAGCTCCTTGGCGGGTTTCATAATGTATATAGATTGAGTATGCGGCAGGTATTTTGTGTAATTTAAATTCAAATTCAAAAATAAATATCAAAAGTTATCACTGGCCGGTGATATGACAGGGTAGGGATTCGAACCCTGGAAGCCCGTATACGGACACTATGTACGTGTCTAGTGGAACAGTTACCTGTTCTGCTCCCCTGTCCCTAGCCAAACACACTTTTACAAATATAACCTGGGAGCCTAGGACTATGGTGATAAAAAACCTGGGAGCCTAGGACTATGGTGATAAAAAAC
>JBMLTO010000081.1:0-10366 GCA_049239925.1 Legionella sp.
AACATTAATTTTTAAAAAAACTGAAGATACTTCAGGGACTTGGCCCAACCTACAATAGATTGATTAAATTTTAATGCGACACCCCTGTGGTTGATTAGGGCGTGTTGACAATTCATCCACCCGCTTAGGTGCTACGACTTCGCGGCATCCAGGACATGGTCAAGTGAAAGATGAACCTGATTCATTCGCCTAAGCTGTTGATTAATCATAGCAAACTCATCATATAACGATTTTAATATCAAGTATAAAACGAGTTTGCAATGGCTAGACCGATGCTCAGTTATTTCTTTGGTATTTCATGATTAACATCGCAACTGAGCCAATTAGTAAACCACAGCATGCAGAGCCTATACCGTAAAGCGATAGACCCGAAACTGATGCTAGTATAGTGATGAGCGCAGCTTCTCGCTCATCTTCAACTTCTAGAGCTATTTTTAGACTATTAGCGATGGTTGATAATAATGCTAAACCCGCTATTGTTAAGACTAGCTCTTTAGGAAACGCATGGAATAGCGTAACAATAGTTGCGCCAAAAGCACCAATTATTATCCAACATATCCCGGCAAATACCGTTGCCTTATAGCGATTATTTGGATCGCAGTCAGCTTCTTCTCCAGTACAAATAGCTGCTGTAATTGCTGCCAGACAGACTCCGTAGCAACCAAACGGCGCTAAAATCATAGTGATTAATCCGGTCCAACTGATTAATGGGGAGATTGGGGGGGAATAGCCGCTATTATAAATCACTAATGCGCCAGGAATATTTTGTGAACTCATTGTGATGATAAATAGGGGAAATCCAACGCTAAATAAAATAGGAATAGAGAACACGGGCATTGTAAATACAGGGGATGGAAAGGTAATGTGGACATTGTCAAATTGTATCAACTGGTAAAACCAAGCAATTAGTACACCTATGCATAAGACTATGATGATAACATAGCGAGGAATGATGCGTTTGCCAATCAGATAAATGATAAACATGCTAGATACTAGGATAAATTGATCTTGCATGGATGAAAAAATCTTAATCCCAAAATTTATTAGAATTCCAGCTAGCATTGCAGCTGATAATGAGCGAGGAATATAGCTCATTACTTTTTCAAAAAGTCCTGAAATGCCCACTAATATGGTCAATAGAGCTGAAAAAATAAATGCTCCAATAGCTTCAGCCATTGAAATACCAGTCAGATTTGTAATAAGTAATGCCGCTCCAGGAGTAGACCAGCCAGTCAGTATAGGTATGCGATAACGCAAGGACAGACCTATACAAGTGATCGAAATTCCAATGCTAAGTGCTAATAGCCATGAGCTGATTTCAGCTTGGGATGCTCCTGCTGTAGAGGCTGCCTCGAAAACAAGTACAGCCGATCCAGTAAAGCCAACCAAGACTCCAATAAATCCTGCGGTCATGTTAGAAATAGAAAAATAATTGCGCATATGGTTTTTATTTATTTGGTTTTATTGGTATAGGATGATCGATGAATACATCCTATTCGTTATAGAAAATAAGTTATTTGGGTTTTGAGTCGCCCGCTAACTATTTATACTCACTTAGTCATATACTTACAATCACTTAGCAAACTGTGCACATATTTTAACATAATTTTGATAGCGTGAGGTGGATATTTTGCCATCTTCGATAGCTTGATGAATTGCACATCCAGGATCATTTAGATGATTGCAATTACGATACTTGCATCGTTCTAAGTGCGGTTTAAACTCACGAAATCCTTTTGCTAGCTCACGAGCAGGCATATGCCACAGTCCGAATTCTCTAATACCTGGTGAGTCGATCAAAGCGCCTCCATTTGGAAGATGATAATACACAGAATTGCTAGTCGTATGGCACCCTAGCTCTGCTCGTAGAGAAATTGCTCCGGTTTGAATGTTTTGACTAGGGAGGATACTCGCTATAAGTGATGATTTTCCTACCCCAGATTGCCCAACAAATACGCTGATCTGATTCTCAAGCACTTTTTCTAATGCTAGTAATCCTTGCGCGTGGTTAAGGGCAGTCAGGATGATTTTATAGCCAAGGGAATGATAATCGCTATACAATCGTAGTTGAAGTTCTTCTTCAGCAATATCAATTTTGTTAAGCACTATGCATGCTTGTAGTTGTAAATACTCAGCTGCAACGAGATAACTATCAAGTAAAGTCCACGATATTTGTGGCTTGGCTGCAACTACAATCATTAGTTGACTGATATTGGCCGCTATTGGACGCACTTGCGATTTTTTATCTGAACGGCCCAGAATCGATTTTCGAGGTAAACAGCTGATGACTACGCCTTGCTTAATACCTTCTGGCTGCCAGAGGACATTGTCTCCAGCAACTAATGAATTCAGTAGATTAGGACGGATTGAGCAGTGTATACGATGGTTATTTTCGCTTTCAATTTGTACATGTCGGCCGTAGCGAGTAATCACTAATCCTGTTAAAACTGGTTGAGCAGTATTAGTTCGTGGCTCATTTTGAATAATTTGTTGTTTTTGATGTATTCGAGCCGATTGCTGCTTGTTAATGCGTCTTTTACTCATGGTTTGATCATATACTATAATCGCATATGGTCATAATAAATTTACACTTGGAACCTTATGGATATTTATCTAGTGGGTGGTGCTGTTCGTGATAAAATGCTTAATTATCCGTACCACGAAAGCGATTGGGTTGTTGTTGGAGCCAAGCCGGTTGAGTTGTTGGAACAAGGTTTTCAGCAAGTTGGTCGAGATTTTCCTGTATTCATTCATCCTAAAACTGGTGAGGAATACGCTTTAGCGAGAACTGAACGCAAGCACGGGCAGGGTTACCATGCTTTCAGCTGTGATTATAATCCGGCGGTATCTTTAGTCGAAGATCTAGCAAGGCGCGACTTAACTATTAATGCGATGGCAATGGATAAGGCTGGCCATTTGATTGATCCTTATCATGGTTTGCAAGATTTACGCCAGAAGGTATTACGGCATGTTTCGTCTGCATTTATTGAGGATCCGGTAAGGGTCTTACGTGTAGCTAGATTTGCTGCACGTTATCATCACTTGGGATTTACAGTTGCTGATGAAACGTTACAATTAATGTATCGGATGGTTATAAATGGCGAGTTATCTCACTTAGTTCCTGAGCGTGTTTGGCAAGAATGGCAGCGTAGTTTGTGTGAAAAAAACCCAGAAATATTTGTGCAGGTATTGAGGTCGTGTGGTGCTTTGGATGTCATTCTTCCAGAATTGAATCGTTTATTTGGAATTCCAAATTTGTTGCAGAGTTACCATGAGGTAGATTGTGGATTTCACTCGTTACAGGTGCTAAAAACGGTAGTAGCTATGTCGCCAGAACCGGAGGTTCGTTTTGCAGCATTGACATTTGATTTAGGAAAAATAAAGACGCCTATTACCGAATGGCCTGAGCATCCTGAGCATGGGCATCATGGCGTAGATCTCATCGATTCATTGAGCCACCGTTTGCGTGTCCCTAGTGAATATCGTAATTTAGCTCGCATGGTTTGCCGATATCATCAAGATATTTTCAAACTGAGAGAGTTACAACCAGATAATATTGTTACAATTTTTGAAGCTTGTGATGCTTTCAGGCGTCCTAAATTATTCAATAAAATGTTAATAGTTTGCGAAGCGAATGATAAATGTAAAAAAAAATTACTCACTAACGCTAGTCACCCTGGCTATTGGCAGTTTATTTTGCAAGAATGTAGCAAAATAAATGCATCAGAATTAATAGCAAATGGTTATCAGGGTGCAGGGATTAAAGCAGGATTACATCAATTACGCGTACAACGCGTCAGCGAGATTTTATCGGATGGCTAATGAAAAATAATAAAAACTTGATTTGGATTGACCTTGAGATGACAGGCTTAAATCCAGAAACCGATCGTATTATCGAACTAGCAACGGTAGTGACCGATCCCCATTTAAATATTCTTGCTGAGGGTCCAGTTTTTGCAATACAGCAAGAGACTACATTAATCTCTACTATGGATGAATGGAATACTCGGCAGCATAATCAATCAGGTTTGATTAAGCGCGTATTAGAGAGTGTGATTTCTGAGACTATGGCTGAACAGCTCACTATAGAGTTTTTAAAACAATATATTGATGGAGGTCAATCGCCTATGTGTGGTAATAGTATTTGTCAAGATAGACGATTTTTATACAAATACATGCCTAAGCTTGCATCGTTTTTTCATTATCGAAATTTAGACGTGAGTACATTAAAAGAGCTAGTGGTGCGATGGCGACCGCAATTATTAAATGGTATCCATAAACAATCAAAACATTTGGCACTGGATGATATTAAAGACTCAATCGCTGAATTGAATTATTATCGACAGCATTTTATTAATTTGTAAACTAGTACGAGGTATTGATCGTGTTAGAACGTGAAAAATTACAATTACCAAACCAAGGACATAAATTATTATTGCATTCTTGTTGTGCGCCGTGCTCTGGCGAAGTAATGGAAGCATTAATTGCATCGGACATTAATTTTACTATTTTTTTTTATAATCCCAATATTCATCCCGTTCAGGAGTATGAAATTAGAAAGCAAGAAAATGTAACGTTTGCTAAGAAGCATAATATCCCTTTTATTGATGCTGATTATGATAAAGATAATTGGTTTGCTAGAGTTAAAGGTTTAGAATGGGAGCCCGAACGAGGAAGGCGTTGCACGGCTTGCTTCGATATGCGTTTTGAACGCACGGCATTGTATGCGCATGAACATGGTTTTCCGGTCATTTCTAGTTCGCTTGGTATTTCTCGTTGGAAAGATATGAATCAAATTAATGATTCAGGAGTCCGTGCAGCTAAGCGTTATCCTAATATTGAATATTGGACTTATAATTGGCGTAAACAGGGTGGTGCCGCACGCATGTATGAGATTGCTAAGCGCGAAAATTTCTATAAACAAGAATATTGTGGGTGTGTCTATTCACTTCGTGATACTAACGTATGGCGCAAAAAGAATGAACGTGAGCGGATCCAGATAGGCATTAATTACTACACCGAACAACCAACTGATATCGATTTTTGCCCGATTTCAGCAGAAAAGAAGCAGGAACAGTGATGGGTTTATTTCATAAGCATACTCATACTCATAGTGATTCACATCAACATAAACCGCCTCATCTTCAGCATGCATTTGTGATTGCTATAGTAGCCAATGGTTTGTTTGTAGTGTCTCAATTTATTTTTTCAGTTCTTGCTCATTCAACAAGTTTGTTAGCTGATGCTGTTCATAATTTAGGCGATGTTCTTGGTTTGATTTTGGCTTGGCTTGCTAACCGGCTCTTAAATCGTCCCCCTACGGTCACTGCCAGCTATGGTATGAAAAAAACATCAATTTTAGCTGCCTTAATTAATGGAATATTGTTGGTATTTACCTGCGGCATTATTGTAACGGAAGCAATTTACAAGTTATGTTCACCAGAAAAAATAGTTGTTGAGCAGGTTATGATTGTTGCTGTGATTGGTATCCTAGTCAATGGTATATCTGCTCTACTGTTTTCTAGTCACTCGCATGATCTCAATGTTCGAGCTGCATTTATGCACTTACTCTATGATGCAATTATTTCAGTTAGCGTTGTATTTTCGGCGTTGATAATATACTACACTGATTGGTTTTGGTTAGATCCATTGATGGGGTTGTTGATCGCTGGGGTGATTTTCAAGGGGACTTGGCGTTTATTCATGGATAGTTTTCACTTGATTATTGATGGTGTACCTAATCATGTGTCCTTCGTTCATGTGCATCAGTTTTTATCACAACTGCCTGGCGTGCAGAATGTTCATGATTTGCATATCTGGGCGTTAAGTACTCAGGAAAACGCACTTTCAGTTCATTTGTGGATGCCAAGCCATACATTTACTGATACACAACGTCAAGAACTAGAACAGACGTTACGGTCGAGCTTTGATATTCACCACATGACTATTCAGGTTGAACAAAGCCAGACTCATTGCAAAGATGCTTGTGTATCGTATTTGTAGCAGTGGTTATCGTTAAAAGAAGACCATCCCGATAGTTAGCACGTGATTGATCAGGCTCTTCTAGTTGCTCAAATATATCGCCTAAAGCTAAGTAGGCATCGGTCGTTGGCGTAATCGCAATACTTGCTTGTAAGTATTGCTGAGCTTTCCCCCATAACTGTTGCTTTTTAGCAAGTAGACCAAGTGACAGCAATAGTTCAGCAGAGTTTGGCTGAAACTTCAACAGCGATTCAACAAAAGCGAATCGAGCGACTGTAGCTGTTAGTTCTCCGTATATTAAAATTAAGATCGGATCGAATTGTTTGCGTAAGTATCGACGTAGCATTGTTTCAACTTGGAGTTGTTCATTGATTCCTAATAAATAGCGACTGTATTCTGCAATGATTGTTATATCTTTCCGTAAAATTTTAGGTAAATTATTAAACATATTTTTAATGGCAATCATGTCATTTGCTTTGGTTTTCCTGCGAAAGAGTTCCAAGTAAGTTTGATATTGCAAGCGATTAAATTCTTGAACGGGAAGTATTTTTTTTTGTTTTATTTTTGGTAATAAGTCGAGCAATTTTTGCCAATCAGCGGTTTCTTCATAGAGAATTGCTAATAATTTGATAATATATGCATGGTTTGCGGCTATTGATTGCAGATGTTCTAAGGTTCTTGTTGCGTGTTGCCATTGATGATTGGCTAATTGTAACTCTGCTTGTTGCAATTTTATCGCTATAACTGCTTGAGGTTCAGCAGATTCTGCTTCGTTTAAATAATAATCACACAGATTATAATCGCCTAGTTGAGCAGCCGCTTTTGCGGCAAGTAAATAATTGAGCAGAGGCGTTGTTGTAGTTGGGATCGCATTCATGAGGAGTTTCTTAGCGATTAACCAATGACCTTCACAAAATTGAATTACTCCTTGGTTTGTTTTTTGTTGTGCTTTTTTTATTCGTCGACTATCCAGCCAGTTCTGCAAGTGTTTAGGTATGCGAAATACTGTTTGTAGCGTTGCTAAAGAGACATACAAGATAAGAAAAAGCACGCTGATTAATATGAGGGCGAACCACAGTGTGGTTTCAAGGGTCCAGCTATTGATGGCTATGAATAAATAACCTGGATCTTGGTTGAGTTGACTTCCCAACCAGATGGAAGCAAGTAATAATACAAGAGTGAATGCTAGCCTAATCATGTTGAGCCTCGCCATTGTCAGTGATATGGTTATCTGCAGCATGATTGTCCGTATCAATGACCTTGTTTAATAGTTCTAATGATTTACTCTGTAAGTGGTCAGTTGGCGTCAAATCAAGTTTTTGCAAGTTGTCTAATTGTTTAAGTACTGCTTGTGTTGAATGGTCATCTTCTTGAAAAATAAGTTTAATTTCCTTGGTAATCTGAGCTAATAACCATTGATAGAGGGTAGCATTGGTTTGTAAGGCTGACCATTGTACTTCTTGCAGGTGCAAACGAATACGTTCACGTTTCAAATCTGCACTGGATACATCAATGAGTGGCTGGTAGTGGTTACTCTGTTTTTTAATGACAATTAATTTGCCTAATAGGTTTAAGCTTTGATTAAGTTGTGCTTGCCAGAAAGAGTCTTGAGGATTATTTTTCTTGATTATTCTATTGTTATTATCATTTGCTATTTCTTTGACTGGAAGGTGTAGAATTGCGTTTTGTACGGTATCTAATTGACTTAAAATATTAGGAAGATCAATGTTGGCTTCTTTTTTTAACGCATTGATCTCATTGATAATTTCTTGCCGTATTGTGTAAAAACGTGATGGGTCATTGCTACCTAACAGATCATCTGCTTGTTGCAGTAATCGGATGGTTGTTTCTCTTTTATTCCAATAGGAGCTTAGTTGGGCCAACTCCAGGTAACAACGTGCTTGCAAAGCCAATAAATCAATTATTTTTATATCTTTTGTAGGAGTTGATTGTACAGGTTGATGATATTCGCTTAATTTTTTTTGCAGTTGAGCATGAGATGCCTGTAACTGTCTAATACTATTTTCGTTGCGAGTGATAAGGTCATTTTCTTGCTGTTTCTGCACGGTTATTTCAGAAGAGAGCGTCTGTTCAATTTGCTTGATTTGGTTACGAAGTTCAAATTGTGATAGGGTATTGTAGATTTCATAACTGACTAGTAGCAGTAGAACCATCAGGTAATATAGTCGTCTGGATTTTGATGTTTTATTAGAGCGACCATTTTCAGTTTGCGCTACTGTCGGAGCATCTGTTGGGGGCTCTGTTTGATCCAATAGCTCATGCTCAGGGGGAAAATCGTTAGCGGGCATATATTAATCCTTGATTGTAGTCATGAAATGATTGTAATAAATTGTCATAGTTGCTAACAAAAATTCTTGTTATACCGAGCATTCTTGCTTCATTTGCCAGCCGTTCACTCATGACAAAACAAGGTTTATTCCGTAACCAGCTCTTACCTTGCTCATCTAATTGTTCAAACAAGGAGAGCATCCCTTGCTTGCTACTAAATAGTATAATGTCGACTTTATTATTCTGCCATAATGAATGAGTCTGACTATCTGAAAGAACGGTGTTAATTCTTTGGTAAACATTTACACAATAGAGTTCGGCGCCGCGTTGCTTTAATGTTTCAGCAATGAGTGTGCGTCCCCCGATACCTTTTACCAACAGTATTTTTTCATTGTTGATACGAGCGAGTGTATCTAAATTTATAAGATGTTCACTATCTGCAATGGTGGGTAAATGATGAACCCGTATATGATGATCGGCTAAGGCAGCGCTGGTAGCATGTCCCACCGCGATAATAGTTATTTTTTGAGGCCAATGATGCTTTTTTTGCTCTAATACATTGAAAAAAAAGTGAACGGCATTAGGACTTGTAAAAATTGCTTGATGAATACTATCGATGAGCGGTAATTGTGTAAACCAATCGATATCAGTTGCTTGAATGATTAAGCTAGGTAATTCAACGGAGGTTCCTCCTGCTGTTAAAATTTGCTTGCTTAGTCGCTTACTTTGTTCTGTTGGTCTGGTATTTAGGATGCATAGTCCTTTAAGATTATAGTCAGAACAATTCATCATTCTCTCCGTTGATGATTTCTTTCGCTCCTTGGCTCAGTAACGATTTTACACAGGAATCAGCTAATAGGTTTGCACATTGCTCTTCTCCAAGTTGACTGTTATTGATAATAGTTCTACCATCGACCGAAATGATTTTTGCTTGCAAATGAAGGAGTCCAGAGCTATTTTTTTTACAAAAAATAGCTACTGGTGTATGGCAGTTGCCACCTAATTGAGCATTGACTCGCCGCTCGGTATGAACACAAAGTGCGGACTCTAAATCATTGAGGGGAATTAGTAATTTTTGTATAGTATCGTCATTCTCTCGGCATTCTATTCCTAAGGCTCCTTGTCCTGGTGCTGGAAGCATTAGTTCAGGACTCAGCACTTCATTGATGATCGGTTGCATCGATAAACGTTCTATACCTGATGCGGCAAGAATAATGGCATCGTACTCGCCGGTATACATTTTTTTTAATCGGGTATTAATATTGCCGCGCAATGGTTTGATGACGAAGTCTGGTCGTAAAGCAAGTAACTGTGCTTGGCGTCTAAGACTACTGGTACCGATAATTGCTCTTGGTGGTAAGGTTTGTAGCGATTGATAATTATCACTGATCAATGCATCAAAAGGATTTTCTCGTTTGCAGATTGTAGTTATTTTGAGTCCTTTGGGCTGTTCTGCGGGCACATCCTTCATCGAATGGACAGCTAGGTCAGCTTGGTTATTCAATAATGCTTCTTCTAGTTCTTTTACGAATAGGCCTTTGCCGCCGATGCTGATGAGTTTATCTTTGATAAATTTATCTCCAGATGTAGTCATCGGAAGTAAGTTAATCGTCAGTTCTGGCCAGTAATATTGTAACTGTTTGGCAATATAATTAGCTTGCCATAATGCTAAGGGACTATTCCGAGTGGCGATGCGTATTATTTTAGAAGACATGAGTCAGTGATTATTTTTAAGGTCAATGAAGCAATCATACCATCAGATCCGCTAAAAAACCTCAGAGACGTTGTCTAGATCCCATCTTCCTGCGCGCCACGAAAGCGCTCTACCCCCGTTACTATTTAACTTATTATGAAGCAGCCCTGATTTAATGTTTTCTTTAAGCTGATAACTCAACTTTAGTTGGTGCGCATATGGCTTATTAATAATGGTGATAATTAAGCGGGAGCCTTAGCAGAACTTAGTCATACCTGAAACCATTCACTAACTGTCACTCATAAGCGCTTGAGCAAGCATTTATGAGTGACAGTGGCACGGCTGTCGCATTAAAATTTAATCAATCTGTTGTAGGTTGGGCCTTGGCCCTGTAGGATCTTC